>DATDHA010000093.1:0-8773 GCA_036521815.1 Alphaproteobacteria bacterium
GTGGATCAACTTAATCGCGTCACGCTCTAGCGCGGAAAAGGGGGCGAACGCCCCCTTTTTCTCGGCACTCGCGACTATGAGCAGCACTCGTTCACGCTGACGGCACAAACCAACCTTGACGGCATAATGACCAACTCGGAAGCGATCTCCCCCTCGCCCGCGCGGCGGCTTCTCGGACGGGCGCGCGATATTTTCCCCGGCGTGCTCGCGAGTGCTGTTGTCGCGATGGCGGCGACGTTCCTCTCGGGCCGATACGGCGGGCCGGTGATGCTTTTTGCGTTGCTGCTCGGCATGCCGTTCCATTTCCTGTCGCTCGAAGGGCGGTGCGTCGCCGGCATCAACATCGCGGCGCGCACGATCCTACGGTTCGGTGTCGGGTTCCTCGGCGCACGCATTACGATCGCACAAATCGCGAGCCTCGGCTGGAAGCCGTTCCTGTCGGTCATCTGCGCCACGATCCTGACGATCCTCGTCGGTGCCGCGATTGCACGCGCGTTCAAGCTTCAGCGCGATTTTGGCCTGCTCACGGGAGGTGCCACCGCGATTTGCGGGGCCTCGGCGGCACTCGCGATCGGGACGGTGCTCCCGCGCGACAAGACGAGCGAGCGCGACGTCATCTTCGCGGTGATCGGCGTGACGACGCTTTCGACGATGGCGATGGTGCTCTATCCCCTCATCGCGGCACTTTTTCACCTCTCCTACGTCGACCAAGGCGTGTTCCTGGGCGGCACGATTCACGACGTAGCACAAGTCGTGGGTGCGGGCTACAGCGTCTCGCCGCAGACGGGCGACGTGGCGACGGTCGTCAAGCTGCTGCGCGTAAGCATGCTGCTTCCGGTCGTGCTCAGCATTTCGCTTTTCCTCCCGGGCGCTGCAAGACCAGCGGGCTCGCGGGCACTCCCCGTCCCGGGATTCCTATTGGGATTCGCAGCACTCGTGATACTCGGCAGTTTCGGCGTCATTCCGGGGTTCGTGCGCGATGGCCTGGCCTCGGTCTCGCAATGGTGCCTCGTGATCGCAATTGCCGCACTCGGGATGAAGACCTCGATCAAGGCGCTCGTGCAAGTTGGGCTGCGGCCGATCGTTTTGATGGTCGCTGAGACGCTCCTTCTCGCGGTCTTCGTGCTCTTGGTGATAAAGTTCCTGTTCTGAGCGCCTTGACGCGGTCGTGCTCAGCCAATCGGCACCGTCTCATGGAACTTGTCGAGATCCATCGCACGCTCGCCCTCCGGCGTGCGGATGAGGATATCCGCGAAACGTCGCCCCCAAAGAAAGTCCTCCGCAGCATAGCTGTGGCGCGCGTGCACTGTCTGGTTGAGCGTTTCGTCGACACCGGCCAAGAGAACGACGAAATCGGTTTCGGAGTCGAGCAGCGATTCGGCGGTGGCGCCCCATAGCGGACTCGTCTCGTCGATCACGTGAATCACCGTCCACGACAAGCCGAAGAACGAACTTTGGTTGCGCACGAGCTGCACGTCATAGAGACGGCGAAACTCTCCGCCGTGGGCGTCGCGCTCGGAGCGCACAAGGGTCACGCGCACCTCGGCTTGGAGGATCTGGTTGCGCCGCTCGTTCGCCATCCGGAACTGGACCGCTGGCCTGCCCTCATGCGGGTAGATCACGAGCGCCTCGCTAAACAAGACGCGCGCGACAGGGCGGGAAAAGCGCGTGAAGAGAACTCCGGTGATGAGGGCGAACGACATGATGCCGACGACCGTCTCGAGCGTGACCACGAGGTTGATAAAGAGCGACTTCGGATACATGACGCCATAGCCGATGGTCGCGATGGTCTGGATCGAAAAGAAGAAGGCGTCGGCGAACTTGCCCTGCTCAGCACCTGCGATACCTCCCGAATCGAGCAGGTAGAGGCAGGCGAACAGGATATTGACCAGGATGTAATAGGCAGCACACAGCAGGATCACGCCCGAGATCGGGAGCGTGAGGAACCAATGATAGATGTCCCGCCAGTTCCAGCGCTTGCCGCCCTTGCGCCCAATCCTGACACTGCCGTCGCGATTGAAGCTTCGCGACGATGCCACTTCGGCGTTGGGCACCTTATGCTTATTGACCGCCATGCCGCTCCCTCGACTCTTCCGTGACGTCCACGCGGGCTATGCCCGGCGCGACAGATCCTCGCCGGTTATACCCGGCGCGACAGATAAGGCACCATGCCCTCGCGGGCAAGCTGATCGGCCCGCTCGTTCTCGGCATGCCCGGTATGGCCCTTGACCCAGTGCCACGAGACGGCATGGCCTGCAAGTGCCGTGTCGAGGCGCTGCCAGAGGTCGTGATTCTTGACGGGCTTCTTGTCGGCTGCGCGCCAGCCGTTCGACTTCCAGCGCAGAATCCATTTCGTGATGCCATCCTTGAGATAAGTGCTGTCGGTGTGAACGCGCGCCTTTGTGCCGTGCTTCAGCGCCTCGAGAGCCTGGATCGCAGCCATAAGCTCCATGCGATTGTTGGTCGTCGCCGCATCGCCGCCGCTGAGTTCGCGCTCGTGCCCGTTCCACCGCAGGATCGCACCCCATCCGCCCGGACCCGGGTTGCCGCTGCATGCCCCGTCGGTGAAGATCTCGACGGCGCGCTTGTCGGGGTGTCCGGTGCCGCTCATTCGAGGCCGTACGCCGCGGCACGCACGATGCCCTGATGGAAACGGAGCTTCTGGAGGTACTCGATCGGGTCCTTGGGCTTGACGAACGCTCCCGCCGGATGATTGAGCCAGTCATAAAGTCGCGTGAGGAGAAAACGCAAGGCGCTGCCGCGTGCGAGGACCGGCAGTGCCGACATCTCGTCGGCCGAGAGCGGGCGGCGCTTGCGATAGTTCGAAAGCATGAGCCGCGCCTTCGTCACGTTGAAGCTACCGTCATTCTCGAAGCACCACGCATTGAGGCAGATCGCGAGATCGTAGATGAGAAAGTCGGTGCAGGCGAAGTAGAAGTCGATGACGCCGGAAAGCTCGTTGCCGAGGAAGAAAATATTGTCGGGGAAGAGGTCGGCATGAATGACGGCTTCCGGCAGCGAGGTCGGCCAGTTAGCTTCGAGGAAATCGAGCTCGGTGCCAAGCTCGACGGAGAGCCCCGGCCGCACCTCGTGGGCGCGGTCCTTGCACGCACCGTAAAGCGGGCGCCAGCCATGCACCCCCAACGCATTCCTGCGCCGCATCTTGAAAGTGAGCCCGGCGAGATGGAGCTGCGCCATCGCGCCACCCAGCAAGGCGCAGTGATGCGGTGCTATCCGTCGGGGCCACATGCCCTTGAGGAAGCTCACGATCGCGGCGGGTCGGCCGCACAGCTCCCGAAGCGCTTTGCCGTCCTTGCCGTGGATCGGCACCGGGCACGCAAATCCCTGGGCGGCGAGATGATCCATGAGGCCGAGAAAGAACGGCAAATCGTCCCTTGCCACGCGCTTCTCGTAGATGGTCAGGATGTAGGTGCCGCCTTCGGTCTGGAGGAGATAGTTCGAATTCTCGACCCCTTCGGCGATTCCCTTGTAAGCGACGACATCGCCCAGATCGTACTGGGCGACAAACGCTTCGAGATCCTCGTCGGAGACTTCGGTGTATACGGCCATGGGATGCTAATCTGCCGCCCCCGCGGGCGGAGGGCAACAGGGACAGTGCCAAAGGCGAGGGCATTTGGGCATTCCGACGCGGCCGTGGGCGGCATTTTCAGCCTCTTGTGCGGCCTCTCAGCCTCTTGTGCGCCTCGGGCCGCTCCCCTAGAGTGCCGCCGCTTGGCCCCGAATACAGGGCGTTAGCGAGAAGAGAGGAGCGTTGTCTATGGCCGAGCCGGCGATAGCCCAAAAGGGCCCGTTCATGATCCAGGTCGATTTGGGCAAGGACTACTGGTGGTGCGCTTGCGGGCGCAGCAAGTCGCAGCCGTTTTGCGACGGCTCCCACAAGGGCAGCGAGTTCGCGCCGCGCAAATGGACCGCGACCGAGTCGAAGGCGGCTTATTTCTGCGGCTGCAAGCACTCTGCGCACGCCCCGTTCTGCGACGGCACGCACAGCAAACTGTGATTGCTCTCCTGCACAGGCTCGTCCGGCGCGTGAAAAACCCGGGGGCAAGTGGTGCTCTCGCGGCACTGCTGCTTTCCTCCGCACTCGCCGGTTGCGGCCAGGAAGCCCTGCCATGTCCGGATGCGAAGGTTCTGCGCGAAGCCGACCAGGTGACCAAGTTCGCACCAGGCCAGGACGGCAATCGGCAAGCGGTGGTATATGTCGGGCACATCGCGCAGGCGCGGCTTGCCTGCTCGTACGATCCGAAATCCTATGAAAGCATGAGGGTGGCGCTCGGCATCCAGATCGATGCGGAGCGCCCGCCGGCGGCCAAGGTCGATGCGGCGGAGCTGCGCTACTTCGTGGCGATCGTCAACCTCCAGGGCCAGATTCTCGCGCGCCAGGATTTCCCGCTGAGCCTTCCTTTCAAACTTGGCGAGAACAGCGCTTCCACGGTCGAACAGATCAATCAATTCGTTCCGCTCAAATACCCCCAGAACGGCGGCAGCATGCAGGTCTGGGTCGGCTTCCAGCTCTCGGACGCGGAACTTCAGTATAACCGCCAGCGCTTCGGCAACTGAGGGCGCGCAGGGACGCAGGCCGTGCTCTATGCAATCCTATTTGTCGATGATCCCGCCAAGCGCTCCGTGCGCGAGGCGCAGATGAAATCGCATCTCGAGTTCCTTGCGCGTCACAACGACGTCATTCTCGCGGCAGGCTCGTTGCGCGAGGACGCTTCTGGGAATCCGACTGGCGGCCTCTGGATCGTGGACGTTCCTGACCGTGCGGTTGCCGAAGCGCTTTATCTCGCCGATCCGTTTCGGACCGAAGGTCTGCGATCCTCCGTCGAGATCAGGCATTAGTCAAAGGCCTTCAATAAGAAGAGACTTATATAAAATTGGCCGCACGCGATGGCGGAAGGAGCCGCTGGTCGAAAGCCCACTCGCCTCCCTCGGGGTAAACCACGTTCGTCAATCCCGCCGCGGACCAAATGTGGGCGATGGTTGATAAGATTTTGAAATATATATAATTTATTTCGAGAAGCCCTGCGCTTTTCATTTGATTCGCGACGCTGATTGCAGGAAGAAAGTCGCCATGACAAAAACGACCCACGCGAGCCTCGTCTCGCATCAGTTCGGCTCCCGCGCCGATGCCTACGTCCAGAGTGCGACCCATGCCCAAGGGGAGGACCTCGACCAACTGGCGGCGATCGTAAGCGCGAGGCCGGCCGGGCGCGTGCTCGATCTCGGTTGCGGTGGCGGCCATGTCGGTTTCAAGGCCGCACCTTACGCAAATGAAGTCGTCGCATACGACCTCTCGGCGGAGATGCTCGCGGCCCTCTCCCGCGAGGCCGCCAAGCGCGACATCGCCAACCTCGTCACGAAACAAGGGCGCGCGGAGCACTTGCCCTTCGACGACGGTTCGTTCGATATCGTGCTCAGCCGCTTCAGCGCCCATCATTGGCAGGACTTCCCGGCGGCCTTAAGGGAAGCCCGGCGCGTCCTCAAGTCGGGTGGCGTCGCCGCCTTCGTCGATGTCGTCGCTCCCGGCAACCCGCTCCTGGATACATTCCTTCAAGCGGTCGAGCTCTTTCGCGATCCCTCCCATGTACGGAATTATTCGTGCGCCGAATGGAGACGTGCCGTGGCCGCCGCCGGATTCACGCCGGGTGCCGCCACCGAGCGCCGCCTCCGCCTCGATTTCGCGTCATGGGTCGAGCGCATGGGCACGCCTGAAATTCATCGCCAAGCCATCCGCTCCCTGCACTCACGGATGCCTGCCGAGGTCTTGAGCCATTTCGCGATCGAGGCGGACGGCAGCTTCACCCTCGATACCATGACCCTTGAAGCAGTCGCGGCTTGACATTCCCATCGCCCCGACTAGGCTAGCGCCCCGAGGAAACGACAAAGAAGGATTTCACGGTCGCTTACGACACCTGCGGGAGAGATTGGCGCCGATGTCCCCATGGGCCGTCGGTGCTGGCGCCGAAGGAGCAACCGCCCCGGAAACTCTCAGGCAAAAGGACCGCAGGGTTAGGCATCTCTGGAAAGCAGCGGCGTCGCGCTTTCGCGGCGCTTGCTCACCGAAGGGGTAAACCCGCGCGCAAGCCCGGGTGATTCTTTCAGGTCCGAAGACAGAGGGGGCTTGTCCGTTGCCGAGCGCACTTCGCGCGCGTCCGGCGTGGACAAGTCCGGAACTCCGCTTTGGGAACCTGATGGGAGACCTTGAGTGAGCGCACCTTCAGACGAAGCCCTTCGGCGCACGGCACTCTACGACTTGCACGTCTCGCTCGGCGCCAAGATGGTCCCGTTTGCGGGCTACGAGATGCCGGTTCAATACCCGAGCGGCATCATCGCGGAGCACAGCCACACGCGGGCTGCTGCGGGCCTCTTCGACGTTTCCCATATGGGACAAGTCCGCATTAGCGGAAAAGACCCGGCCGCAGCGCTTGAACGGCTCGTGCCCGCCGACATCGTGGGTCTCGCGCCCTTCCGTCAACGCTACACCCAATTCACGAACGAAGCCGGTGGCATCCTCGACGACCTCATGGTGAGTCGTTGGGGTGACGATCTTTTCGTCGTGGTCAACGCCGCATGCAAGGCCGATGACATCGCCCACCTGAAGCGCGGCCTCGACGGACGCGCGCGTGTCGACCCACTCGAGGACAGGGCACTCGTGGCACTCCAAGGCCCCGCTGCGGCCGACGTGCTCGCGCGCTTGGCTCCGGCCTGCCGCACGCAGAAATTCATGAGCCTCGCCGCCTGCACGCTCGATGGCGTTTCTTGCCTCGTCACGCGCTCGGGCTATACCGGCGAGGATGGCTTCGAGATATCCGTTCCCGTGGACGCTGCACGGAAACTCGGCGCACGCCTTCTCTCGGAACCGGAGGTGAAGCCGATCGGGCTCGGTGCGCGCGATTCGCTTAGGCTCGAAGCCGGGCTCTGCCTTTACGGCCATGACATCGACCGCACGACAACGCCGGTCGAGGCCGGTTTGACCTGGTCGATCGGCAAGCGCCGGCGGATGGAAGGTGGTTTCCCGGGTGCCTCGGTCGTGCGCAACCAGCTCGACAGCGGGATTGCGAAAAAGCGCGTCGGTATAGTTCCCGAAGGCAAGGCCCCTGCGCGCGAGGGGACGGAGATCACGGACGCATCCGGCGGCAAGATCGGCACCGTCACCTCGGGCGGCTTCGGCCCCACCATCAACGGCCCGATCGCCATGGGCTATGTGGAAACAGCGGCGGGCAAGGACGGCACACCGCTCAATCTCACGGTGCGCGGCACGCCGCGCGCGGCCAGGGTTGCAGCCATGCCGTTCGTGGCACATCGATATTATCGCGGTTAGCGACAAGGAGGCAGGCATCCATGCTGAAATTCACCGAAGAGCATGAATGGATTCGCGTCGAAGCGGACGGCACGGCGACCATCGGCGTCACCAATTATGCGCAGGAGCAGTTGGGTGACGTGGTTTACGTCGAGTTGCCGCCGGTTGGCAAGGACGTGACCAAGGGCGGGGACGCGGCGGTTGTCGAATCGGTCAAGGCGGCGAGCGAGGTTTACGCGCCCGTGGACGGCAAAGTCCTCGCCGTCAACGAGAAGCTCACGGGAGAGCCAGCACTCGTCAATTCCTCGCCCATGGGCGAGGGCTGGTTCTTCAGGATGAAGCCCTCGAATAAAAGCCAACTCGACGCCCTGATGGACGAAGCTGCCTACAAGAAATTCTGCGAGGGGCTCCACTGATGCGCTATCTCCCCCTGACCGACGCCGACCGCGGCGCCATGCTCAAGGCGATCGGCGTTCCATCGATCGAAGACCTTTATCGCGACGTGCCGAAAGACGCGCGCCTGAAGAAACCGGTCGAGCTGCCCTATCATGCGGGCGAGCTGGAGGTCGAGCGGGCATTCCAGGCCTTCGCCGCCGCCAATCTCGGCACGAGCACCGTACCCTCGTTCCTCGGGGCCGGCGCTTATCGCCACCATATCCCAGCGACGGTCGATCATCTCATTCAGCGCGGGGAATTCCTCACCTCCTACACGCCTTATCAGCCGGAAGTCTCGCAGGGTACGCTTCAATATCTCTTCGAGTTCCAGACGCAGGTCGCCCTCATCACCGGGATGGAGGTGGCAAACGCCTCCATGTATGACGGGGCGACCGCATGTGTCGAAGCGGTCATGATGGCGAACCGCGTCACGGGCCGGAAGAAAGCGGTCCTGTCGGGAGCACTTCATCCCCATTATCGCGAAGTCTGCGCCACGCACGCGCACTGGAGCGGTTTCGAGGTCGTGGCACTTGAGCCCGACGCCCGGGCCGTCGAGAATCTCACCGCGGCGATCGACGACAAGACATCGTGCGTGGTCGTGCAAAGCCCGGATTTCTTCGGCCGCCTCAATGATTACAGAGCACTTGCGAATGCAGCGCACGCGCAGGGTGCCCTCCTCGTCGTCGCGGTGACGGAAGTCGTCTCGCTCGGCCTCATTGTTCCGCCTGGAGAAATGGGTGCGGATATCGTGCTGGCGGAGGGGCAGTCGATTGGCGTGCCGCTCGGTTTCGGCGGTCCCTATCTCGGCCTCTTCACGACACGCGAGAAATATTTGCGCCAGATGCCGGGTCGGCTTTGCGGCGAGACCGTCGATACCAAGGGCCGGCGCGGTTGGGTGCTGACACTCTCCACCCGCGAGCAACATATCCGGCGCGAGAAGGCGACGAGCAACATCTGCACCAATTCAGGCCTGTGCGCGCTCGCTTTTTCCATTCACATGACGCTGCTCGGCGGGAC
>DATDHA010000094.1:0-4185 GCA_036521815.1 Alphaproteobacteria bacterium
GACGTGATCGACGTCGAGAAAGAACGCGCGCGCCTCTCGAAGGAGACCGCAAGGCTTGCGGGCGAAATCGAGAAACTTGAGAAAAAACTCGGCAACCCGGATTTCATCGCGCGCGCGCCCGAGGACGTGGTGGAGGAGCAGCGCGAGCGCTGCCAAGAGGCAAAGGCCCAACACGCACACCTTTCCGAAGCGCTTGAGCGGCTTATCGGCGCCTGATGGGCGTGCTAGCGTCGCGGGCTTGGCTATTCCCATATTGGGACTATTCTTTCATTGCCAGGCCGGTCTTTCATTGCCAGGCCGGTCTTTGATTGCCAGGCCGGATTGCAAGGCGATTGGCGCCCTTGACGGCTGGCGCGGAGCACGGGTGCGGTCCCGATGCGGGCATCGATCCGCAGACTCTTTTCCGTCGATCCCGCCGAGCTTGGCCCGGCGCGGCACCGCGACCTGCGTCTCGATTTTTTCCGCGGGCTTGCCCTCTTTTTCATATATCTCGACCACATCCCGGCGAACCTGGTGAACTGGATCACGGTGCGGAATTACGGCCTGAGCGACGCCGCCGAGATCTTCATCTTCATTTCCGGTTATTCGGCGGCGATTGCCTATGGCAGTGTCATGCGCAAGCGCGGGTTCGTGCTCGCCGCGGCGCGAATATTGCGGCGCTGCTGGCAGCTCTACGTCGCGCATATTTTCATTTTCGTTATCTTCACGGCGCAGATTGCTTATGTCGCCGCGCGCTTCAACAATCCGATGTTCACCGAAGAGATGCAAATCGTCGATTTCCTGAACGAGCCCCACGTAACGCTCGTTCAGGCCCTGCTCCTCAAGTTCCGGCCGGCCAACCTCGACATCCTGCCGCTCTACATCGTCCTTCTGCTCTTTTTCCCGATCGTTCTTTGGGCGCTCGAACGCCGGCCGTCCTGGGTCATGGCGGCATCGTTGGCACTATATCTCTTCGTACAAGTGACGCACGTCAACCTCCCGGCGTTTCCGCCGGGGGAGACCTGGTTCTTCAACCCGCTGGCGTGGCAGCTCCTTTTCATCACGGGCGCACTGCTTGGGCGCGTGCACGGCAACCCAAAGCCATCGGTGCCGCGCAGGCCGGTCTTGCTATGGCCCGCGATCGGTTATCTCGTCATTGCGTTTCTCATCACGCTGACCTGGCATTTTCCACCGCTCGAGCCCTATTTTCCGCGCCAGCTCGGCGAAATCATCTATCCCATCAGCAAGACGGACTTGTCGCCGCTGAGGCTCATTCATTTCCTCGCACTCGCCTATGTCACCGTGACGTTCGTGAAGGCAAACACCAGTTTCGTTGCCTGGCCTATCTTCAAGCCGATCGTGCGGTGCGGCCAACAGTCGCTCTATGTCTTTTGCGCGGGAATCCTGCTGTCTTTTTCCAGCCATTTTCTCCTGATCGAATTGAGCGGGGGCGTGCCCATGCAAATCCTTGTTTCGTCGGGCGGAATCGCGATTATGATCGGACTGGCCTATCTGATCGGATGGTATCGGCGGGCGGACGCTGCGGCGGCCGCGCGCCAGCCGGGCAGTGCGCAGATCGTGGGGGGCGAGTGAAGGCGATGTCGACGGGTGCCAGTCGAGCAATGGTTGCCGTGCTGACGATCTGGCTGGCGAGCACGGCTTCCGGCACGGCTCAGGCCGAGGACCTCTCGAGCACCTGCGCCGTACCCGACTCGCTTCTCGAGCCCGAATTTCCGCTCCCCCATGTCAGCGCCAAAATCAAGGCGAGCGAGCCCGTACCGATCGTCGTGATCGGCTCCGGCTCGTCGGCCGGCATGGGTGCCAGCTCGCTCGCGAATGCCTATCCGGAGCGCCTCGCCGTCGAGCTCGGCAAACGGTTCCCGAAGATCAAATTCGAAATGACAAATCTCTCGAGGCGCGGCCAGCCCGCGGCCGAAATGGCGGGGCGCTTTGCGAGCGAAGTCGAATCGCACCATCCAGCACTCGTGATCTGGCAGACCGGCACGGTCGATGCGGTGCGGGCGGTCGACCTTGCGGTGTTCAGCGAGACGCTCGAGAGCGGGATCGACGAACTCATGCAACACGAAATCGACGTCATCCTCGTGGATATGCAATATAGCCCCCATACATCGACCGCACTCGACGTCGGTCCATACCGGGATTACATGCGCTGGTCCGCGCAAAACCGCGGAGTCATCCTCTTCGACCGCTTCACCGTCATGCAGTACTGGAGCGAGAGTGGGGTGATCGATTTCACCGACCCGGCCAAGTCCGCAGAGGGCAAATATGACGACATTGTCCATGGCTGTGTCGCCTATCTGCTCGCATCCATGATCGAGCGTGCGGTGGCGCCCGAGCTTCAGCCACCCCCGCCGCAGTAGCTGGGAGCTTCAACCGAGCTGCGCATCCAGCACATGTTCGAACGGCTTCTTTCGGGCTGGCACAAGGCATTACGCGCCTTTATTCTTGCTTGGAGTCAGCACATACCAATGAGGAAACTCCCATGGCTGCCAAAAGAAGAACGTCCAGCAGAAAAATCTCCGCCAAGGCCAGGAAGCCGGCCAGGCCCAATTTGAATCTCAGCAAATCGCGGTTGCCGAGCCGTCACGTCTCGGTCGGCGACACGAGTGCCCCCCATCGCGCCTTTTATTACGCGATGGGCATGACCGAGGACGACATCGCCCGACCGCTCATCGGCGTGGTGACGACCTGGAATGAGGCGGCACCCTGCAATATTTCGCTCTCCCGTCAGGCGCAGGTGGCGAAGCAGGGTGTCAAGGCCGGCGGCGGCAGTCCGCGCGAGTTCACCACGATCACCGTCACCGACGGCATCGCGATGGGACATGCCGGCATGAAGTCTTCGCTTGTGAGCAGGGAGGTCATTGCGGATTCGACCGAGCTCACCGTGCGTGGGCACTGCTATGACGGGCTCGTCGGCATCGCGGGCTGCGACAAATCGCTGCCCGGCATCATGATGGCGATGGTGCGGCTCAATGTGCCCTCGGTCTTTCTCTATGGCGGGTCCATCCTGCCCGGCAAATTCAAGGGCAAGGACGTCACCATCGGCGACGTGTTCGAAGGGGTGGGCGCTCGTGCTGCCGGCAAGATGACGGCCAAGGAGCTGCACGAGCTCGAATGCGTGGCGTGCCCATCGGCGGGGTCATGCGGGGGTCAGTTCACCGCCAACACGATGGCCTGCGTCTCCGAAGCGATTGGCTTGGCGCTTCCGGGTTCGGCCATGCCGCCGGCACCCTTCGAGAGCCGTGACGCCTATGCCGAGGAGGCCGGGCGGGCCGTGATGGACCTCGTGAGACGGCAGCTCCGCCCGCGCGACATCGTGACCCTGAAATCCCTCGAAAACGCGGCAACCGTGGTTGCCGCGTCGAGTGGGTCGACTAATGCGGGATTGCATTTGCCGGCGATCGCGCATGAAGCGGGAATCGAATTCACCCTCGACGACGTTGTCAAGATTTTCCGCCGCACGCCCTATATCGCGGATTTGAAGCCGGCCGGAAAATACGTCGCAAAGGATCTCTACGACGTGGGCGGCGTCCCCGTCCTCATGAAGGCCCTGCTCGACGGCGGCTTTCTCCATGGCGAATGCCTGACGGTTACCGGCAAGACAATCGCCGAAAACCTGAAGAAGGTGGTCGTCCCGAGGAATCAGGACGTCGTCCACCGAACAAAGGCCCCGCTCTCCAAGACGGGCGGCGTCGTCGGCCTCAAGGGCAATCTCGCGCCCGACGGTGCGATCGTGAAGATTGCGGGCCTGAAAAGCCTCCAGTTCACCGGCAAGGCACGCTGCTTCGAATGCGAGGAAGACGCGCTCGCCGCCGTTCTCGCCCGCAAGATCAACCCGGGCGAAGTGGTCGTGATCCGCTACGAAGGGCCCAAGGGCGGGCCCGGCATGCGCGAAATGCTCTCAACCACGAGCGCCATTTATGGGCAGGGCCTCGGTCAAGTCGTCGCCCTCATAACCGACGGCCGTTTCTCGGGTGCCACGCGAGGCTTCTGTGTCGGCCATATCAGCCCGGAGGCCGCGGTAGGCGGCCCGATAGCGCTCCTCAAGAACGGCGACACGATCAAGCTTGACGCCGCCAAGGGCACGCTCGATGTCGTGCTCCCGAAGGCGGAGCTTGCGAAGCGGCGCAAGGCATGGACGCCGCGCAAGCATGATTTTCAATCGGGCACCCTTTGGAAATATGC
>DATDHA010000095.1:0-8961 GCA_036521815.1 Alphaproteobacteria bacterium
AATCCTGAAGCGGGACGGAAATCTCGTGGCCCTGGCCGCGATAGCGCATGAAGGCGGCACGCCGCTCTTCGAGCTTTGCATTCTTCCCGGCACCCTGGCGTACGATTGCCTCCGCTTCGGCGCGCATTTCGGCGAGGATGCGATTGGCTGAGGTAGCGTCGAAGGTGCCGAGGCGCTGGATGTGGCTTCGCACGATCTCGTAGGCGATGGGTGCGCGCAGGAATCCAACGGCGGAGCCGACCCCGGCACTCGTCGGCACGAGCACACGCTTCAGCCCGAGTTTTTCCGCAACGCGCGCGGCGTGAAGGGGTGCTGCACCGCCAAACGCGATGAGGGTGCGCTCGGCGACGTTCTTTCCGCTCTCGATCGTATGCACACGGGCCGCATTCGACATGTTTTCGTCGACCATCTCGCTCACGCCGAGGGCGGCGAACTCGGTCGAGAGGCCGAGCTTCTCGCCGACGTGGCGCACCACGGCCGCCTCCGCACCGGGTTGGTCGAGATTCATCTTGCCGCCCGCGAACGCGGCAGGGTCGATGCGCCCGAGGAGCAGGTCCGCATCCGTCACGGTCGGCTCGGCACCACCGCGCCCATAGCAGGCCGGGCCCGGCTCGGAGCCTGCACTGTCGGGTCCGACGGCAATGCGCCCCATGGCGTCCACGCGCGCGATCGATCCGCCGCCCGCACCGATCTCCACCATCTCGATCACCGGGATTCGAAGCGGGATGCCCGAACCCTTCTTGAAGCGGTAGATGCGCGCGACCTCGAACAGCCGATTGGTCTGCGGTGTCGCGTCGTCGATCAGGCAAATCTTGGCGGTCGTCCCGCCCATGTCGAACGAGATGACTTTGTCGAGATCGCACAGCTTCGCGATGTGGCTCGCGAAAATCGCCCCGCCCGCCGGGCCCGACTCGACGAGGCGGACGGGAAAACGGATCGCCGTCTCGACGGTCGTGAGGCCGCCGCCCGACGACATGAGGAAAAGCGGGCAGCGAAATCCCTTGGACCTCAATCCGTCTTCGAGCTTGCGAAGATACCGCCCCATCAGCGGCTGGACGTATGCATTGGCGCAGGCCGTCGAGAAACGCTCATACTCGCGCATCTCGGGCGAGACCTCCGAGGATAGCGTCACGGTGACGTTCGGCAAGCGCTTCGCGATGACCTCGCGCACGCGGCGCTCGTGCACGGGGTTCGTGAAGCTGTGAAGAAAGCCGACCGCGATGCTTTTGATTCCCTGCCGCTCGATATCCTCGAGGGCGCTTGCGAGCGACGCCTCATCGAGAGGTATGAGGACCTGCCCTTGGGCATCGATGCGCTCCTTCACGCCATGACGCCAGCGGCGCGGGACGAGGGGGGGCGGGAGCTCGATGTTCACGTCATATTGCTCGAAGCGGTTCTCGTGCCGTATCTCGATCACGTCGCGGAAGCCCTCGGTCGTGATGAGGGCCGTCGGCGGGCCCTTGCGCTCGATCAGTGCGTTGGTCGCAAGCGTGGTGCCGTGGATGATCACGTCGAGTGCCGCGGGTGCGAGCTTCGCTTCGGCGAGTGCTAAGCGCACGGCTTCGAGCACGCCCTCTTCGGGCGCTTGCGTCGTTGTCAATATCTTGCTGGTATAGCGCTCGCCGCCAACCTCAAGGGCGACATCGGTAAACGTGCCGCCGATATCGACGCCGAGTCGTGCGCCGTTTTTCGTATCCATAAAGTCTCGCCCTCCGCCGGACGCGGAAGGCTGCCCGTCCGGCTCATTCGCGGTGTGACTGTGGCGGCAAGAGTGCTCAGAGCGCTAGGCCCTGTCAACGGCGGATACGGGTCGGGGGTGCTGGCTCGTTCGTGAGATTGAGCGAACGGGCGACAAGGGTCAGGCATTCGAGCACGACGGTGCCGGCGAGAAAGGCCGTCATGCCGCCCACGTCGTGCGGCGGGCTCACGGTATTCACGTCGGCCGCCACGATGTTGAGCCCGGCAAGTCCCTGGAGAAGCTGCAGCCCTTCGCGCGCCGTGGCCCCGCCCCATGCAGGCGTGCAAACGCCCGGCGCGCAAGACGGGTCGAAGAAATCCATGTCGAAGCAGAGATAGACCGGCCGGCCGACGAGCCGCTCGTGGATGTGGACGATCGTCGCGGCGATCCCGCGCTGGTAAAGATCGACCCCGTCGATCAGTTCGTAGCCGAACTGGCGCGTGAATTCGAAGACATGCTGCTCGGAGGTCGGGCCGCGCGCGCCGATATGGATGGAGTGGCCGAGATCGAGGACACCTTCCTCGGCCGCGCGCGTGAATGTCGTCGCGGTGTTGTATTTGTCGAGCGCTTCCCCCTCGCCAGGATAGGTATCGGTATGGGCGTCGATGTGCAGCACGGCGAGATCAGCGTATTTGCGATGCAGGGCCCGCAACTGCGGCAAAGTCACGGCCCCGTCACCGCCGAAGGTGATGGGCACGGCACCCGCCTGGACAATGCGAAAGACCGCGTCCTCGATCTTCTCGAAGGCGTCGAGCACGAGGCTTGGCGTCACGTTCACGTCGCCGCAATCGACGACGCCGAGCCGCTCGATCGGGTTGAAATCGGCCTGCGGCGGCTGGTAGGGGCGGACGAGGGCGGATTGCTCGCGTATCGCACTTGGCCCAAGGCGGGCACCGATGCGTGTGGGATGGATGCCGCAATCGAACGGCACGCCCAGAATCGCGGCCTTCGCACCCGCGAGATCGTAGCGGTTGGGTGCAGCCATGAACGAGCGCGTGGGACGGAATAGCCTTGGATCGAAGATTCCCTTGGATGCCGGGAGGTTCGCCATCTGCAACCGTCCTTTCGCGGTAAACCCGTGCGTTGCTTGATCTTGCCGAATGAATGCGCTGTATTGCCAGCGCAAATTCGGGCACGCGACCCGATAGCCCCTCGTCAATCCGCGATCGAGGTGATAAATCTACTGGTCTCTTGTATACCAGCCAGAGCCGTCAAATCACCGCTCAAGTCGCAGCGAACATCCTAGGGAGACCCCAATGGCCGAAGTCAAAAGCGATATCGAGATCGCGCGCAAAGCGCGCCTGGACCCCATCGAAGCCGTCGGGCTGAAACTCGGCATCCCCTCCGAATCGCTCTTTCGCTTCGGCCACCACAAAGCAAAGATCAGCCTCGATTTCATCGAAAAGTTGGCATCCAAGCCGGACGGCAAGCTCGTTCTGGTCACGGCGATCACGCCGACCCCTGCGGGCGAGGGCAAGACCACGACCACGGTCGGCCTCGGCGACGGGCTCAACCGGGTCGGGAAGAAGGCGGCAATCTGCCTGCGCGAGCCTAGCCTCGGTCCCTGCTTCGGCGTCAAGGGCGGGGCGGCGGGCGGGGGATACGCCCAGGTGGTGCCGATGGAGGACATCAATCTCCATTTCACCGGCGATTTTCACGCCATCACGTCGGCCAACAACCTGCTCGCCGCCATGATCGACAACCACGTCTATTGGGGCAATGAGCTCAACATCGACGTCCGCCGGATCGCCTGGCGGCGCGTGATGGACATGAACGACCGCGCGCTTCGCTCGATCGTTTCCTCCCTCGGCGGGGTCGCGAACGGCTTCCCGCGCGAAGACGGATTCGACATCACGGTCGCGTCGGAGGTGATGGCGATCTTCTGCCTTGCCAAAAACATGAAAAACCTGATGAACCGGCTCGGGAACATGATCGTGGGCCAAGCGCGGGACCGTAAGCCGGTGCGCGCGAGCCAGCTCAAGGCGGACGGCTCAATGGCGGTGCTGCTCAAGGACGCACTCCAGCCAAACCTCGTGCAGACGCTGGAAGGCAATCCCGCCTTTGTGCATGGCGGCCCGTTCGCCAACATTGCACACGGCTGCAACTCGGTGATGGCGACGAAAACGGCCCTCAAGCTCGCGGATTACGTGGTGACCGAGGCGGGCTTTGGTGCCGATCTCGGTGCCGAGAAGTTTTTCGACATCAAGTGCCGCAAGGCGGGTCTCTCGCCCTCGGCGGCGGTCATCGTGGCGACCGTGCGCGCGCTCAAGATGCATGGTGGTGTTGCCAAGGAAGACCTCGGCAAGGAAAATCTTAAGGCACTTGAGAAGGGCTTCGCCAATCTCGCGCGCCACGTCGAAAATGTCGGCAAATTCGGCGTGCCGGCCGTGGTCGCGATCAACGGATTCACCTCGGACACCGATGCAGAGCACGAGCTCATCAGGCAGAAATGCGCCGAGATCGGGGTGGAAGCCATTCGCTGCAGCCATTGGGCCGAGGGGAGCAAGGGCACCGAGCAGCTCGCCCGGACCGTGGTCAAGATCGTCGAGGCCAAGAAAGCCAACTTCAAGACGCTCTATCCCGACGACATGCCGCTCTGGGACAAGATTCGCACGATCGCCCAGTCGCTTTACGGCGCACAGGGCATCATCGCGGATCAACGCGTGCGCGATCAGATCAAGGACTACCAGCAGGGCGGCTTCGGCCACTATCCCGTGTGCATGGCCAAGACCCAGTACAGCTTCTCAACCGATCCCCAGCTCAAGGGCGCGCCCTCTAACCATGTGGTGCCGGTCCGCGAAGTTCGGCTCGCGGGGGGTGCCGAATTCATGGTCGCGATCTGCGGCGAGCTCATGACCATGCCGGGCTTGCCGCGCGAGCCAGCCGCGCACAAGATTCGCATCAATGAACAGGGGCAGGTCGAAGGGCTCTTCTAATATTCGGTCTTCGACGGAGGAACGCCCGACGAGGTATTCCAAAGCATCTCAACCGGTGTTGCACTTCAAACGTGACTCCGCCCCCGCCTTCGCGGCATGAAAAAAAGAATGAACCGCGATGCCGTACCCAGCACCATCGACCTCGACGGCATGCAAATCCGCCGATCTCTCGGCGGCTCGCGCCGAGGGGCAGGCGCGACACGAAGCGGGCAACCCTCTTTAACGCATCTCGTCCGCGAATTCGCGTTCGATGGCAAGGTTGTGCTCGCCGATTTCGGGAATCTTGCCGAGCGGCTCGACCGGCCGGCCGGGGCGGCGCACGGACGGGGCAATGAGGTCGATGCTGCCGGCCGCGGATTGCACGGATGTTTTCCGGAGCTGCGGATGGCATGCCGCCGCCTCGACCGAGTTGAGTGAGCCGAATGCGATGCCGAAGCGCTTGAGCCGCTCGATCAGCTCGCCCCGCTCCAGCGACAAGAACACCGGTGCACTCTCCGCGTCGAGCGATTTGCGGTTGAGATTGCGTCGGGACATATCGCCATAAAGCTCGTGGTCGGCGAGTTCCGGCCGCTCAAGCGCGCCCGCGCAAAACGCGCGCCACTCGCGCTCGTTCTGGATGGAAATCACCACGGGATCGCCCTTCGTCGGGTAGGCCCCATAAGGCACGATCGAGTGGTGGCCGATGCCCACGCGCTTGGGAGCCTCTCCGGTATATTGATACTGAAGCAGGAGCGGCGACATCCACTCCGCGATGACATCGAAGAGCGAAACGGCAAGGCGGGTACCGCGTCCCGTCCGTGCCCGCTCCTCGAGTGCTTCGAGAATTGCGGTGTAAGCGGTCAGCCCTGTCGAAATGTCGCAGATCGACACGCCGACGCGACCCGGGGCCTCGGGCGGCCCCGTGACGGAGGCAAGGCCGCTCTCGGCCTGCACGAGCAGGTCATAAGCCTTCATGTCGCGATACGGCCCATCCTCGCCATAGCCGGAAATGTCGCAGGTGATGAGGCGTGGATGTCTTGCGCACAATTCTTCCGAGCCGAAGCCCGCGCGCGCCGCAGCACCCGGCGCCAAGTTCTGAATGAAGACGTCGGCCTTGGCGAGGATGCGATGGAGCAGGGCGGCGTCCTGGGGCTTCTTCACGTCGAGTGCGAGCGATTCCTTGCCGCGGTTCAGCCACACGAAATAGGTCGATTGCCCCTTGACGAACTTGTCGTAATGGCGGGCGAAATCGCCCTCGACACGCTCGACCTTGATCACGCGTGCGCCGGCATCGGCAAGCTTGGCGCTGCAATAGGGTGCTGCCACCGCCTGCTCGAGCGACACGGCGAGGAGACCGGAAAGCGGCTTGGTCATGCGCCGGCTTTGGTTCGGAGTACCGTCATTGATACGCCCTGCCTTTCTTGTCGCTCCAGTGCTCGGCATCATTGACGACCTTGAGATGAAGGTCGATGTCGGAGTAGTGGACGACGTCGTCCTTCACGCGCGTGCCGACCTCAAGATAGCGCGCTGGCTTGGCGCTGCGGTTGATCATGTGATGACCGCTGGCCTTGCCGGCCGGAAAGCCCGCACAGAGCCCGGTAGTGAGAATTTGCTCGCCCTCGTCCGTGACAAGCGTGAGTTCGCCTTCAAGCACATATATGAATTCGTCTTCGACCTCATGCCAATGGCGTTGCGAGGACATATCGCCCGGGCCGAGATCCACGAGATTGACGCCGAATTGCGCGACCCCGACCGCGTCGCCGATACGGCGCTTGCGGCGGCTGGCAATGGCTCGGCGAAATTGCTCGGGAAGCGAGGAGCCCGTGCGCACGGAGACGGTGGCCGGATCGACGGCGGGTGGCTTCACGGTGTGGGGCATTGCAGTCCTCCGTCGGCTTCAATAGGAACGGGGCAAACCGAGCACATGCTCGGCGAGGAAGGAGAGTATGAGATTGGTCGATATCGGTGCCACCTGATATAGGCGCGTCTCGCGGAATTTGCGTTCCACGTCGTATTCCTCGGCGAAGCCGAAGCCGCCATGGGTCTGCACGCACATGTCGGCGGCATGCCAGGATGCGTCGGCGGCGAGCAATTTCGACATATTCGCTTCCTTCCCGCACGCCTCGCCGCGGTCGTAGAGCATCGCCGCACGCTCGACCATGAGTGCCGCCGCTTCGCTCTCCGCATAGGCGCGCGCGATCGGGAACTGAATGCCCTGATTCTGCCCGATGGGCCGACCGAACACGACGCGCTCACGCGCATATGTGCTCGCTTTCTCGATGAACCAGCGCGCGTCGCCGATGCATTCCGACGCGATCAAAATCCGCTCGGCGTTCATGCCGTCAAGGATATAGCGAAAGCCATGCCCCTCGACGCCGATCAGGTTCTCCGCCGGCACGCGCAGATCGTCGAAGAAGATCTCGGTCGTGGCATGGTTCATCATAGTGCGGATGGGTCGGATGGTGAGGCCCTTGCCTGTTGCATCGCGCATGTCGACGACCATGACCGAAAGGCCCTCGGTGCGCTTTTTTGCGTGCTCCTTCGGCGTGGTGCGCACAAGCAGCAGCATGAGATCGGAATGCTCGGCCCGCGAGGTCCAGACTTTTTGCCCGTTCACCACGTAGTGGCTGCCTTCATGCACGGCGGTCGTGCGCAACGAAAGCGTAGCGGTGCCCGACGTGGGTTCCGTAACACCGAAGGCCTGAAGCCGCAGCTCACCCTTCGCGATCGGCGGCAGCCAGCGCGCCTTTTGTTCGGGATTGCCGTGGCGCAGGATGGTGCCCATCGTATACATCTGGGCGTGACAGGCGGCACCGTTGCACCCGCTGCGGTGTATCGTCTCCATGATCGCGGCGGCGGTCATCATGCCAAGCCCACTTCCGCCATAGGGCTCGGGGATCAGGGTGGCAAGGAAACCCGCCTCGGTCAGAGCGTGGACAAACGCCGTCGGGTAGGCGCGGTCGCGGTCGAGTGCGCGCCAATATTCGCCGGGAAAATCGGCGCAAAGTGCGGCAACGGCCTCGCGAACCTGCGCGATCTCCTCCGGACTCGCATGGGCGGGTGCCGGTGATGCCGACTCCGTCGATTTGGTTTCATGCGAGGCGGCTCTGGCAGTCATTTCCTCACCTCTTCGATTGGCGCGCAGTCAAGCGGGTATCGAGCCAGAACGCAAGGCCAAGGCCTCAACGCAAGGCCAAGTCTTCGCTCATCGCGCTGCAGCCACCGCCACCGCGTCGAGCCGAATGACGTCGGTGTCGGATGCGCTGTCATAAAGGTGTGCTACAATCGCAGCACGCCGTTCGAGCACGGCGCGCTGGTTGATATAGCCTTTATCCGTGATCTCTCCGGCATCGATCGAGGGAGGCTCGATGAGCAGGACCGCGCGTGCAATGCGCCGGCTCGATGCGGTGTTCGCAGCGTTGTAGGCTTCGAACCCCGCGACCAGTTTGCGACGGATCTCGGCCCTTGCGATGAGTTCGGCAAGGGATCCATCGCAGGCACTTTCCGGGCAGAGCGAGCGGCAACCCGTGAGGTTGGGAAAGATCAGCAACCCGACCTCTGCGCGGTCGTGGCCGGTCACCACGACGTCCTGTATAACGGGCGCACCCGCCGTGATCGTCTCGGTGCGAAGCTCCCCGACATTGACCCAAGCGCCGGTGCTGAGCTTGAAATTCTCGGCGAGCCGGCCGTCGAAAACGATGCCCTTCCGGGGATCGCAGGGGTCCGCAAGCTTGCCCGCGTCGCCCATCCTGAGAAAGCCTTCCTCGTCGAACAAGGCGAGCGTCAGGTCGTCGCGTTTCCAGTATCCCGGCGTCACGCAAGGGCCCCGGACCCGCAGTTCCAGCTTGTCACCCACCGGGGCCAATTTGATTTCCGTGCCGGGGCCGGGCAAGCCGATCACGCCGGCGCGCTCGATCGGGAAATGCACTTTTGTCGCACTCGGCGCCGTCTCGGTCGATCCCCACGCCGACAACATGACGACGCGCTGGCCGGTCGCCTCGATCGAAAGTCGCTCGAGCTTTTCCCAAAGGTGCTGGGGGAGTGCTGCGGCCGCATAGAAAATCATGTCGAGGTCGCGAAAGAAATTTTCGCGCAGCTCGCGATCGCGCTCGAGATACGGAACAAGCATGTCGTAGCCGCGTGGCACATTGAAATAGACGGTCGGCGCCACGTCGCGCAGGTTCCGCACGGTGGTCTCGATGAGGGCGCTGACGGGCTTGCCGAAATCGATGTAAAGCGTGCCGCCATTGCGCAGGATCAAGTTGAAATTGTGGTTTCCGCCGAATGTGTGATTCCATGGCAGCCAAT
>DATDHA010000096.1:0-1603 GCA_036521815.1 Alphaproteobacteria bacterium
GATCGGAGCTTATGGCGACGATCCAGGACGAGTCCGAGCGGTTGAACCGGTTCGTGGGCAATCTTCTCGACATGACCCGGCTCGAGTCGGGCAACCTGCGCATCAATTGCCAGATGAACGACGTCGGCGAGCTGCTCGAAACGGCACTTCGGCGGGCGTCGCGGCTCCTCGCGCGGCACAAATTGCAGGTCGATCTCGGTGCTGATCTTCCCATGATTCCGACCGACGCGATCTTGTTCGAGCAGGCGCTGTTCAACCTCCTCGACAATGCCGCCAAGTACGCGCCGGCGGGCTCGCTCATCCAGGTCGCAGCACGTCGCGTCGGCGAGCGGCTCGAAGTAAGCGTTTCGGACGAAGGACCGGGCATTCCCGCCGAGCAGCTTGAGCGTATCTTCGACAAGTTCCATCGCATCGCGGACGGCGACACGCGCCCCCCCGGCACCGGACTCGGCCTAGCGATTTGCCGCGGCTTCGTCGAGGGCCTTGGCGGCACCGTCACCGCGGCGAACCGCACGGACCGCTCAGGTGCGGTCTTCACGATGTCGCTTCCCCTTGCGGTCCCCGCCACCCCCGCCAAGGAAACGAGTGCGCAGGCGTGAGCAGCGTCCACAAAATCCTCGTCGTCGACGACGAGAAATCGATCCGCCGGTTCCTGAACGCCGGCCTGACGAGCCAGGGCTATGCCGTGAGCCTCGTTGAGACGGGCGGGGAAGCGGTCGAGAACGTGGCGGCACAGAAGCCCGATGTCGTCGTGCTCGATCTCGGTCTCCCCGACATGGATGGGACCGAAGTCATTCAACGCATCCGTCGCTTCTCCGCCGTGCCGATCGTCGTACTTTCCGTGCGCAGCGACGAGCAAGGCAAGGTACGAGCACTCGATCTCGGCGCCGACGATTACGTGACGAAGCCCTTCGGCATGGAAGAATTGACGGCGCGCATCCGCACCGCTTTGCGTCACCGCATGCAGGAGCAAGGCGGGACCCCCGTTTATCGATGCGGAGCGCTCATGGTCGATCTTGTCAGGCGCCACGTCACGGTCGACGGAGGCGAGATCAAGCTCTCGGCCAAGGAATTCGATCTGCTGCGGCTTCTCGTACTTCAGGCCGGCCGCGTGCTCACGCACGATTTCATCCTTCGGGAGATCTGGGGTCCGGCGAACACGAAGGATGTGCAGTATCTCCGCGTCTATGTCCGCAGCCTGCGCCAAAAACTGGAGAAAGACCCGACGCAGCCGCAATACCTGCTCACCGAAACCGGTGTCGGCTACCGCTTGAAGGCGCCCGACTGAGTGACGAGAGCGGCACCGCTCATCGCGCATCCACGTCCGCATCGATTGCTGACGGCGTGGCCGTGCCGGAACCCGACCTGGCCCTACGCAGGGCGCGACAGCGGAGTCGCGGCATCGTAATATCCGCCCTCGATCCAGCCCAGGGTGCTGCACGCGATCCTGGGTATCGGCGCCAATAGCAGGGGATGAAATGACGAAAGCGTCTCAAGGGGCCTTGGCGGGCCTAAAAATCATCGATCTGACCCGTGTGCTGGGCGGGCCTTACTGCACGCAGATTCTGGGCGACCACGGGGCGGACGTGATCAAGGTCGAACC
>DATDHA010000097.1:0-3226 GCA_036521815.1 Alphaproteobacteria bacterium
GTCGGGCTCGGTGCGCAGGTAGGGCGGAACGAGGCTGAAAGTCTCGCGCAAGGTATCGCCGTCCCGGACCAGCAGCGCGCCGCATTCGACGGGCACGGAGAGCCATTTGTGCGGATCGAGCGCAATCGAATCGGCGCGCTCCAAGCCGCTGTAAAGCGGCGTCGCTTCGGGATCGAGAATGCCAACCGCCCCGTAAGCGCCGTCGACGTGAAGCCAGAGGTGGTGCTCGCGGCAAAGTCCCGCGATCGCGTCGAAAGGATCGATGGCGCCGGTATTCACCGTGCCCGCACTGGCAACCACGCAGAAGGGCCGATGACCCCCCGCCTTGTCGGCCTCGATCGCGGTGCGGAGTGCAGCTACGTCCATGCGGAACCCGGCATCGACCGGGACCGTGCGAATGCTGTCCGAGCCGAGGCCAAGGAGTTCCACACTTTTTCGGATGCAGCCGTGGCACTCGCTGCTGGCATAGAGCTTGAGGCGACGGCGATCGCCTTGGAGCCCACGGGCGCGGAGGTCCCATCCGTTGGCGCGCGCCGCCGCGTGCCGTGCTGCGGCAAGTGCCGTCAAGGACGCCATGGAGCCCCCGCTCACCAGCACGCCGTAACTGCCGTCACGCGGGAAATCGAGGAGGTCCATAAGCCAGCGGACGACCGCGTGTTCGAGATAGATCCCCGCGTGGTCGCCCCCGGCACAGCTCGCGTTCAAGGCCGCAGCGAGCATTTCGGTGAGGGCGGCGAGATGGGCTGGCGGCGAATTCACCCAGCCGAAAAAGCGCGGATGGCCATTCCCCATCGGGTAGGGCATCAGCTCTGTCGCGATCCGCTCGAGTATCAGCTCGGATGCTAAGCCCTCGCGCGGCAATGGCTGCTCGATGAGTGCGCGCCGTTCCTCCGCACGCATTGGTGCGAACGCAGCACGTCCGCGCATGCCCGTAAGATGATCCGCCGCAAGTGCCGTGATGCGCGCGCCAAGCGCCTTGATCCGATCGCCGTCGAGCTCGAAAAGCGATTGCGCCGGATCAGCCATCGGAACTCCTCCTCGATTTCCCGGACGCGACCCGCAAGTTCGAATGACCGATGCCGCCAGAGACATCCATAGCTAGATAATAAACGCAGGGCTCGTCGCAGGGATTGGCGAAGGCGTGGTGACAGTCGCCGTCGTAATAGATGCTGTCGCCCGCTTCGAGCTCGATTGCCGCGCCATTTATGGTGAGCGTGAGGCATCCGCGCTCGATCGCAACATATTCGCGTGACCCCGGCGCATGGGGATCGAAGCTGCCGGCATCGACCCCCGACCCGATCGTCGTACGCATCAGCTCGAGCTCCACGCCCGGGAGCACCGGAGAGAGGATGCGGCGCTCCCACCCCGCCGGATCGCGTGCGACGATCTGCTCGGCCTTGCGGCGAACGATGACGCGATGCGTCTGCTCTTCGTCGAGCAGCCGGGCGATCGAGGTGTCGAGTGCCGTCGCGATGCGGTCCATGATCAGGATGGAGGGCACCTTGCGTCCGCGTTCGACGGCGGAGAGCATGGCGCGCGACACGCCCGAGCGCCCCGCGACCCCCTCCAGCGAGAGACTGCGCCGCTGCCGCTCGGCCCGAATCCGCTCGCCAAGGTGCGACATCGAAATCGCTTTGCGCGGGTGCGGGCCGCTTCTTGCCATGGACCGCACATTACATACGATCGTAGAATATGTCCACTATAGAAGAAATCCCACACAATCGCCCTTTAGCTGCGTCGCAGCACTCAACGCCTTGAACGGGACCTGTTTTTCGCTTCCGCATGCCACTCGCTACGGCAAGCTGCGGCTTCAAGCACCGATATGGGCGTCATTTGCGCCGGGGATCGAGCGCGTCGCACGGCCACACAGGATCGCATGCATGCAAGGACAATGACGGTAGGCCGCTGGACCGCACAACTAGATGTGGCGCGACTCAATTGAAACATCTCAAAAATTCTGTTATGTTTCAATCGGTTAAACACTAATCTGGCGGGCTCTTCCAGTTGGAAATGTCAATAGAAAAATTGACCAAAGTGCGAGTTGGTCTATATTTTCCCGCGTACCCGCCGGCAGCGTGCTGTCGGCTCAAGGGCCGCTTGGGGCGAGAGCCTCGGCGGCTCTTGCTGTTTAGACTGTTTTGTTAGGTACGCTGAATGAGGGTCTATGTGTACGTCGATGGTTTCAACCTCTATTACTGAGCTCTCCAAAAGGGACCCTACAAGTGGCTCAATCTCGATGAACTGGCGCGCCGAATGTTGCGCCCAGGCGATACAGTCGATCAGATTCGCTATTTCACCGCCCACGTGAGCGCTCGCGCGGGCTCACCCGGCGCTCCAGCCCGTCAGCAAGTGTATTTGAATGCTCTTGGCACGCTTCCGAATAGTCAGCTTCATTTTGGAGCATTCCTTACGAAGAAGAAAAAGCGGCCACTTGTAAGCGACCCGACGCGGTTTGTTGAAATCCACGATACCGAGGAAAAGGGCTCTGATGTTAATCTCGCTGTCCATCTCGTGAATAATGGCTGGCACGGTCGTTACGATCTGGCTCTCGTGCTGTCGCAAGATTCCGATCTCATCGAACCCATGCGCATCGCGCGGGTTGAGTTGGGCAAGCTCGTAGGTTTGGTCTGCTTAGATGGAAAACGGGCGAGTACGCATTTGGCCCGCGTAGCCTCGTTCGTGCGCCACGTTAGCCCGGCTGATCTTACGGCCGCTCAGTTCCCCATCTCTATATCTCGATCAGGCAGTAGTTCGATCACCAAACCGACTGGATGGTAGTTGTCTAGCAACCGAGCAGGCGCGATCGGCGCGTGGTCGTTTGCGCTTGGCTTCGTGGGCAAGCTGCGGCTTCAACCGGCCGCTACGCCCGTCATTTGCGCCGGGGATCGAGCGCGTCGCGCAGTCCGTCGCCAAGCAGATTGAACGCGAGCACCACGAGGAAGATCGCAACACCGGGCCACAGCGCCATCCACGGCGCGTTGTCGAGAAAATTCTTGGCGGTGTTGAGCATGCTGCCCCAACTGGGGGCGGGCGGCTGCTGGCCGAGCCCGAGAAAGGAGAGGCTCGCCTCCGCGATGATCGCCTGCGCGATGGCGAGGGTTGCCTGCACCATCAAAGGCGGGAGCACGTTGGGCAGGATGTGGCGCAAGAGGATGCGCCAATGGGGATTGCCGAGCGCCTTGGCGGCCTCGACATAGTCCTCCACCTTGACCGAGAGGGTCTGGGC
>DATDHA010000098.1:0-3130 GCA_036521815.1 Alphaproteobacteria bacterium
CCGGCAGGTGCCCGGGCAGGCCCGCATAGGCCCAATGCTCGTCCTCGTCGCCGATCCCGAGAAGCACGCGCGCGAGCTTGCCGTTCTGTCCGGGAACGAGGCACGGCGCCCCCGCCTTCGCCTCGAAACGCGTGCTTTCGACCCAGCCGCGCGAGGATTTTCCCGGCCCTTCCAACCAACCTTTAAGAGCCCCCTTTCGAATTGGCGTGATCGGCAAGGCTTGTCCGCGTGCGTCGTGGAGGAGATAGCTTGGCATGAGTGGTCCTCGTCGGGAGTGTTCGGAAAAGGTGCTAGTGTGGCTTTGATTCCGAAATTCGCTCACGGTCCCGCACCCAGATGTGGCGAATTTCGGATTCGCCACACTAGAATGGCCCGGATCGCCGATCCTGAAAAGCCGTCATGCGCACCCACGATGCGCGCCATGCACGCGCATGGCTTGCGCGCGCGGAACGCATGACTTACACGCTCTCAGCATTGCGCAAAAAACACGAGGGCTTCGTCATGGCGGATATCGCAATCGTCGTTGGAAACAAAAACTATTCCTCCTGGTCGCTGCGCGGCTGGCTCGCACTCAAGGCAACAGGCGTGGATTTCGATGAAATCGTGATCCCGCTGCGCCAACCCAACACCAAGGCCGAGATTTTGCGCCATTCGCCCGGGGCCAAGGTTCCGATCCTGAAGCACAAGGGCATCACTGTCTGGGAATCCCTCGCAATATGCGAGTTCCTCGCGGAAACCTATCCGTCAGCGAAGCTCTGGCCAGCAGATCCGGTGCCGCGGGCACACGCGCGTTCCGTCTCAGCCGAAATGCACGCGGGTTTCGAGGCACTCCGCACCAACATGCCGATGGACATGCGCGCCTCGAAGCCCGGCAAGGGAATGGCTGACGGCGTTCAGGCCGACATCGACCGCGTCTCGACCATCTGGCGCGAGTGCCGCGAGCGTTACGGCAAGAATGGGCCGTATCTCTTCGGCCACTTCACCATGACCGATGCGATGTTTGCGCCTGTCGTGAGCCGGTTCGTCACATATGGCGTCAAACTCGACGCCGCCTCGGCCGCTTATCGCGACGCGATGTGGGCGATGCCGGCCATGAAGTCGTGGGTCGAGGCAGCGAAGCGCGAGCCGTGGACGATTGAATACTAGTGGGCGAATACTAACGAGCGAATACCAACGGGCGGAGTGCCGGCTACTTGATGATTCCGATCTCGCGATAATAGCGCTCGGCACCGGGGTGAAGCGGGATGGCGAGCCCCTCGACGGCCTGTTTGAGCTGGATTTGCCTGCCGGCGGGCCCACTCTCCTCGAGCAGCTTGCGCGTGCTCGCTTCCCAAAGCGCCTTTGTGATTCCGTAGACGAGGTCGTCGTCGAGGCTGGCCATGACTACCCATTCGGCGGCCACACCGGCGGTCTCGACTTCCGGAACGTTCAGATAGGTGCCAGCCGGGATGACGGCCCTGGTGAGGAACGGGTGCGTCTGGTGAAGCCGCTCGATCGCTTCGGCGGAGACCGGGAGGAGCTTGATCGGGATCGTCTCCGCAAGCTCCGTGACATTCGCCACCGGAGCGCCCGCCACCAGGAAGAACGCATCGATCCGGCCTTTACGCAACGCGTCGCTCGCCTGCCCCGGCCGCATGTATTGAACCTGCACGTCGTTGCGCTTGAGCTTGTAGGCATTGAGGATCGCCTCGGCGTCGGAGAGGGTACCCGATCCCTCCTCGCCCACTGCGACCCGCTTGCCCCTGAGCTCGGCGACCGTGGTAATGCCGGAATCGCCGCGCACGACGATGTGGACGGCTTCGCGATAGAGGCTTGCGATCGTGCGCAAGGCGGTGACCGGCGCCTTCGAATAATGCCCGAGGCCATGGAAGGCAGCGTAGGCGACATCCGCTTGGGAAAAACCCGATTCAAGCTCGCCTTTGACGATAAGATCGAGATTCTCGACCGATCCCTGGGTCGACTGCGCGACCGCGATCAGGCCCGGCACACCGCAACTGCCGCCGCGATCGCACGGGCGGGAGCCCGGAGGATTGCTGATCGCGTTCGCAATCAATCCGCCCAGCGAAAAATAGGCGCCATCCGAGGCCGCGGTGCCGATCCGGAAAAACCGCTGAGTCTGGTCGACCTGGGCGGCCGCGAACGCCGACAAGGACGCCGCAAGCAACACGCCGGCTCCAAATCGCCATCGCGCAACGCGCAAGAAATCAAGCATTGAGTCTCACCCAGGGACTGTCACCCATTATTAGCCTGTTATCCTTGGCGATCAAATGAAGAGGCAGCACACAGTTGGGATTTTTCATGGCAAGCCCGATTCTCGTCGAAATCGAGGATGCATTCGGCGAGCCGGAAGCGCATCGGCCTCCGCCCTCGACTGGCCGCGCGCTCAAACGACACTCGCGCCATGCAGTGAAACCGGGCATTGTTTTTGCCGGCCGAGCCGGTTGACCGCGGCGGCCGATTGAGGGAGGGAGATCGATGGCACTCGATTACGACGTGATCGTCAAAGGACATAACCTCAGCATGCGGGACGGCTTCTTCGGGCTTGCCAACGTAACACTCGTGTCGACCCCGGATGGGCCGGTTCTCTTCGACACCGGGCATTTCTGCAATCGCCCGGCCCTCCTCAAGGGCCTCGCCAAGCGCGGCGTGGAGCCGAGTGCCGTCAAGGCGGTCTTCCTTTCCCACCTCCATTTCGACCATTCCAACAACATCGACCTTTTCCCGGGCGCCAAGGTCTATGTGAGCAAGAAGGAATGGGAATACGCCAAGAAGCCTCACAAGGACGACATCTTCATGCCGTGGCTCATCCACGAGATGCTCGGGCGCTACACGCTCGATCTCCTCGACGGCGAAAGCAGGCTCGCGGGCGGGATCCTGAGTATCCCCGCCCCCGGCCACACACCCGGCTCCTACGCCCTTGTGCTCGAGGGCACGCCCAAGGGTCGCGTGGTGCTCGCGGGCGATGCGATCAAGTATCCCAAGGAAGCGCTCAATCGCCGCTCGGACATGGTCTTCGATACCGTCGAGAATTCCCGCACCACGATCGAGCGGTTGCTTTCGCTCGGCGACCGCATCGTGCCCGGCCATTTTCCGGAGCTTGTGAAACGAGGCGATAGCTTCACATGGGAGG
>DATDHA010000099.1:0-18869 GCA_036521815.1 Alphaproteobacteria bacterium
GAAGGAGCCATGCATGCGCTCGGTCTGGAGGCGAAGCATCATGATCACGTCGACGTCCTTGAGCCCGCGCTTCATGTCGTAGAAGACCTCGACCCCCAGCTCCTCGATCCTCGAAGGCAGGAGCGTGGGAGGGGCCACGACGCGCACCTTTGCGGCCATGATGTTGAGGAGGTGGATGTTCGAGCGGGCGACGCGGCTATGCAGGATGTCGCCGCAGATCGCGACATTGAGGCCCCGAATGCGGCCCTTGCGCCGGCGGATCGTAAGCGCGTCGAGCAGTGCCTGGGTCGGATGCTCGTGGCTGCCGTCGCCGCCGTTGATGACGGCGCAGTTCACCTTCTCGGAAAGAAGCTTGACCGCACCCGAATCGAAATGGCGCACCACCAGAACGTCGGGGTGCATCGCGTTGAGCGTCATGGCGGTGTCGATGAGGGTCTCGCCCTTCTTCACGCTGCTCGACCCGACCGACATATTGATCACATCGCCGCCCAGGCGCTTGCCCGCAAGCTCGAATGAGGTGCGGGTGCGGGTCGAGTTCTCGAAGAAGAGGTTGATGACCGTGCGGCCGCGCAAGCCCGTGCTTTTCTTGTCGGCCTGACGGTTCTGATCGACGTAGGAGTCGGCGAGGTCGAGGATGAGCGTGATTTCCTCGGCCGATAGGCCCTCGATTCCCAGGAGATGGCGATGCGGAAAGCGAAGCGACGGGGCGGGGGCGCTCAAGGTCATTAAAGCGGCACTATATGCCGCCCCGCCGCCCTATCGCAAGGCGTAGGACGCGCGAAGCTCTAAGGATCGTGAGCCCCAGGACGGCCGGTGCGCAGCGAGCGCACGGACGCGGCGACGAAATTTCTCCCGATGCTGCTGCTGAATATTTCGGGCCGTCAGCGGCCTGAAGAATCGGATACCTTGCGGGCGATCTCGAAGGGAAGGCGGGGCTCGCCGAGGCCGGGGACATGCGCGTCGCCGTTTCCCCCCCCATTGGCCGACCCGTTGCCCGGCCGCGACGGCTCCATCTGGGCGTCGAGGCGGCGGAGGAACTCGCCGAGGATAATGCGATAGAGCTCGTCCTTGAGGACTGAATCCTCGACCCCCATGTCGATCGAGGGATTGTCGTTGATCTCGATGACGACGGGGCCGCGCTCGGTCTCCTTGAGGTCGACGCCGTAAAGTCCATCGCCGATGAGCCTGGTCGCCTTGATCGCGGTCTCGACCACGGCGGCGGGCGCTTCATCGATGGCGAGCGTCTTGCACCCGCCTTCGGAAAAGCGCCCGCTTGCGGTGTACTTCACGATCTGCCAGTGGTTGCGGGACATGAAATACTGGCACGCATAGATCGGGCGGCCGTTGAGCACGCCGACGCGCCAGTCGAATTTCGTCGGGATGAACTCCTGGGCGATGATGAGCTCGGATTTGCGGAAAAGCTCGGCCGAGACGTCCTTGAGTTCCTGCTTGTTCTCGACCTTGACCACACCGCGCGAGAACGAGCCATCGGGGATCTTGAGCACCAGCGGATAGCCGAACTCGACCTCGATTTCGGCCATGCGAACGCGGTCGACCACGAGCGTGCGCGGCGTCGGCACCCGGTTCGAGCGCATGAGCTCGGCGAGGTAGACCTTGTTCGTGCAGCGCAGGATCGAGGTCGGATCGTCGATCACGACCATGTCTTCGTATTCCGCCTTCTTGGCGAAGCGGTAGGTGTGGTGATCGAGGGACGTTGTCTCGCGGATGAAGAGGGCGTCGTATTCCGCAAGGCGGTGATAATCCTTCTTCTCGATGAGCTCGACCTCCAGGCCCATCGGCTCGCCGATCTTGACGAACTTCTGAAGCGTGCGGGTGGAGGAGGGGGGGAGCTGTTCCTGGGGATTTTGAAGGATCGCCATGTAATAGCGCGCCGGCGACTTGCTCTTGGGCCGGCGCCAGACGGTTCGCGTGTAGGCGTCGAGGGCCTTCTGGAAGAGGGGTTCCTGCTCGGCCTTGAGCTCGTTGATCGGCACGGGGCGGATGGAGGCGACGCGCCATTTGGGCGCCACTTCGATCCCGACCTTGAGAAGCGGGCAGCGGAAGAGATCGAAAATCTGGTGCGCCAGCTCCTGATAGCGGTCGTCCTCGGTGAAGCCGAAGAAAACGAAGAGCGAGAACGGTCCGTTCGGCGGCGTGCCGGGCTTCTTGGCCATCTTCTCCAGAAGCTCGTCGAGCTCGTCGAGGGCGAGGCCGTAGATCGACTTCTTGGAAAGATCGAGAATCGTCGAGACCGCGGGTATGACCCGCTCGCCCCGCGCCTCGGCCAGCAGCGAGCAATAATAGCCAAAGCTCATATATTCATAGTCGCGGCAGAGATTGATGATGCGAGGGTAGCGCGACATGAACGCATCCGGGCGCGACAAGTATTCGCGCGCGGTCACCACCGGGTGCCCCGCATCGTCCCATTTGAAATCCGCCCGGCGGTCGACGACGACGATGTGTGCCGTCATGCGTCGACCTTACGCTCGCGAATCACCAGAGCCGCCTTTTGCCGCGCCCGGCCATATCGGGCCGTTCGCTCGAAGTCCTTTATCGCAATCGGCATGTTGCCGCAATTCGTCGTGGTCCGGTGACCTTTCCAGTCCACCGCCGGATCATGCACATAAATGAATCGTTCGTCGAATCCTGTCATCACCACCCAATGGGGCTGCCGGTCCCGGTCGATCCGATAGGCGCTGACCAGGACGATCGGGACGCCGCCGGCCTGGCTCTCGCGGATCAGGCCGGCCGCCGTGATCCGCCCGATCGTGAGTCGTATCCCTTGTTTGCGCATTTCGTCGAGGAAATCTTGCTGGACGAGGCGAACGACCTCCTTGTGCGCGGGCTTGCGCACCCCGTCCTCGAAGAGCGTGCGCGGGTTGCTCACCCGGACTTCGGCCTCGAAACCTCGTTTATGGGCGGAAAGCGCCATGCCGAACGGGCTGCAGCCACCGTGGCCCGAGGTCATGAAGACGGTCGTCGACTCCCGCCAAAGACGCAGCTCGAGTGTCTGGGTCGGCTCGACCCTTAAATCGAGGGCCGCCATCGCCATCATGAGTGCGGCCGCCCCGCAGGTGAAGCCAAGGCTTTGGGGATAATAGGGCACACTTGCCGTCACAGCCGCCCCGCGTACGCGGCAAGCGGCTTTTCCATTCGGACCGCGGCCATCCCGTCTTCGTAATAGCCGGCGACCGTCCCGATTTCCCGATAGCCGAGCTTGCGATAGAGGGCTTGGGCAGGCGCATTGTCCTTGCGCACCTCGAGGCGCAGAAAATCGCAGCCACGCTCGGCCGCCCGCCGCTCGGCCTCGGCGAGAAGCGCCTTGGCGATGCCCTGGCCCCGATGCGCGTGGTCGACGGCGAAGGAATAGAGCCGCGCCACCGGGCTCGCCTTCCTGAAAAGGAGGAGGGCATAACCACGAACGGCAGCCCCCACCTCGTCGACGATCGTGATCGCGTTGCCGCGGGTCAAGAGGTGACGAAAGCTGCGCGCACTCACGAGGTCGCCCGAGAAGGCGCGATTTTCGAGTGCGACCAGTGCCGGGATGTCCTCGACCGTGGCCGGGCGAACGATCGGATTGAAAGCCGCCGGCTTGCGCAGTTCCGTCATTGCCCCCCGTTGCCCAACACCCCACCCGGCCCACCGCTTCAGGTTGCCAGTCGCCCCATGTTGCCAGTTGCCTCGGCAGACAGGGGCGCCGACCCCTATTAGGTACGTTGCGGACGTTCGGCAAGGAGAAATCCGTTATTGGTCATCGATGCCCCCAGCCCAAGTCGCCGGTCGGCGGCATTTAATATGTATATCTCTGAAATCTCTGTTAGTAACCTTCTCATAATATGCAACTGATTTTATAACACGGGCGAAGCCGGCCGGGTTAAGGTCCGATGCTCGTCGGTTGCCCGCTCGGGATGGCCGGGAGAGGTGCGATAGATCGGCAATCGGGATATCCGATCCCCATGAGAAAGAGGGCCGCCGGGAGAGAAGGCCGCATGCCTGAGCGACGCAACACAAAACCGCGCAAGACGCACGCCTCCAAACGCATTGACGCCCATATCGGGGCGAGGCTTCGCCGCAAGCGGCTACAGTGCCGCATGCCAAGCGCATTTCTCGCCAAATATCTCGGCGTCGGAAGAGATGAGCTGGCGGCCTACGAAAGCGGGGCAAAGGAAATGCTGACGAGCCAGATCTACGCGCTCTCGGGCCTGTTCCGCGTTTCGCCCGAATATTTCTATGCCGGCCTCGACAACGCCAACGCCCCGGCGCGTGCCGGCAAAGCCGGTGCTGGCTCGGACAGAGCCGCCGTCCCAGCCGCCCGCGTTACCTCGGCCCGGATGCTTGAACTTACGGCGGAGATCGTCGAGGAGATCGTCGAGACGACGTATCAGCGGCCACGTCGCAAGCCGGGCAAATACAAGCACTAAAAGTCTTCTTCAGGAGATCGCCGGTGCTTTTCCGTCGAATGACCATGCGTGCCTTGTTTGGCGCAATCGCTGCAATCGTGTTCGGCCGCGCGAACGCGGAGTCCGACGCCTTGCAGAATGGCACTTTCCGGGACAGCATGATCGCGCTTCTCGCGCGCCGGCATCCCGAATGGCATGCGGCGTCGGGGACCGATTCTCAAAGCATAGCCATCGGCGACAAGAACATTTTTCTGGGCAACCTCTATTTGCACGTCAAGACGATGTCTGACTCTGCGCGGGAGGAGGCGATCCTTTCGTTCATCGACGATTCGGTAAACGCAAGAAGCAACATCGCTTCGGTCGACAAGGAGTCATTCGCCACTGCGCGCGAGCGATTGCGGCTGCAAATCGTTCCAGCCAGCTATCTGAAGACGGCAGATGATCTCGTCCATCGCCCCTTTCCGGCGGATTTGATCATTGCTTATGCGCTAGATAGCGAAAGGGGATATCAATTGCTGCAGCGGCCGGTATTGGACAACTGGCATGTCGGGCAGGAGGAGTTCGAAAAACAGGCGATCGAAAATCTAGAGGCCTCATCGACGCCGATCGAGCTGGAGCCTGACCCGAATAGACAGGGCGGGGCCTTCGTCACCGTCGATATGAAGGACGGCTACGATGCAGCACGGCTCTTGTTGCCGCAGTTCATGCGGCGCATGCGCGCGGCCTTGAATGCGCCGCTCGTCTGCGCGGGCATTCCCAATCGTGATTTTCTGGTCGTCTGGACCCCCGACTTTTATCCGCGCCGCGCTTTCGCCAACAAGATTGCCGAGGACGCCAGGAACCGGCCGCACCCTCTCACGGACGCCCTGTTCGTCAGCGCCGAAAGTGGGGTCAGATTGGCCAACGCGACCGAGATGAAGGATCACGGCCGTTGAAAACGCGCTAGATCATGATCCGATCAAATTGAATCGGATCATGATCTAGATTTATTGATTTTGTCGCATTTTCTACGGCAAACCGGCGTCCACTTTGCCGGAAAATGCTTTAGTGCCGGCTTGTTATTGGCCCGCACCTCGAACAAACGCACATCGTGACGTACGGAAGATTTTTGGGAAGAAGGCGCCCGTGCGCCGCGCGACGACCGGCATGCGGGAATTCGTCTAGACGATCTCCTTCGCTCTCAATTCGGCGAGCTCCTCGGCCGAGAGGTCGAGCACGTCGCGCAGCACCTCGTCGGTGTGCTGGCCGAGATAGGGTGGGGCATGGCGATATTCGGGCGGGGTGGCGGACATCTTGATCGGGCTCGCGATCAGCTTCAACGGCTCTGCCGCCAGGCCATGCGCCATCTCGACCACCATCCCACGCGAGCGGACCTGCGGGTCCGCGAACACCTTGTCCAGCGTATTGACCGGACTGCAGGGCACGTTGAGCGGGGCGAGCCCATCGATCCAGTGGGCGGAGGGTTTCGCCTTCATGATCGCGCGCACGAGCGGAATGAGGGTTTCGCGGTTTGCCGCCCGGTCCTCGTTCGTGACGTAGCGCGGGTCCGCCGCGAGTTCCGGCCGGCCGGCGAATTCGCAGAACTTCTGGAACTGCCCGTCATTGCCGCAGGCGAGGATGGCGTAACCATCGGCGGTCGGAAATACCTGATAGGGTACGACGAGCGAGTGCGCCGTGCCGCGCCGCCCCGGCACCTTGCCGGTCATGAGGTAATTCTCCCCCTCGTTCACGAGCCACGCGACCTGGGTGTCGAGAAGGGCGATGTCGATGTGCTGGCCTTCGCCGGCTAAGTCGCGATGGCGAAGGGCGCCGAGGATGGCGACCGCGGCGTACATGCCCGCCATGAGATCGGCCACGCCGACGCCCACCTTCACGGGATCGCGGTCGGGCTCGCCCGTAATGCTCATGATGCCGCCAATCGCCTGTGCCAGGAGATCGTAGCCCGCGCGCGGCGCGTAGGGGCCCGTCTGCCCGAAGCCGGTGATCGAGCAATAGACGATGCCAGGCTTGATTTTCCTCAAATCCTCGAAGCCGAGGCCGTAGCGGGCGAGGGTGCCGACCTTGTAGTTCTCCGTGAACGCGTCCGAGCGTGCGACAAGCTTCTCGACGAGTGCCCGGCCCTCGGGCCGCGTGAAGTCGATCGTGACGGAGCGCTTGTTCCGGTTTGCGGCGAGGAAGTAGCCGCTCTCGTTGGTGTCCCGGCCGTCGGCCCCCTTAAGATAGGGTGGGCCCCATTTGCGCGTATCGTCGCCCTCGCGCGGACGCTCGATCTTGATTACGTCGGCGCCGAGATCGCCGAGCAACTGGGTCATGGAGGGGCCGGCCAGGATGCGCGTCATATCGCAGATCCGAAGGCCGTGGAGCGGTCCGGGCATGGGTGCCGTCTATATCGTACGCGAAAGCGCGCGGCAACAGCCTCAACCGCGTGCCGCGTCGAGCGCACCTTGCAGGATGTAAGCGGCGGCCATCTTATCGACCGTCTCGCGGCGGCGCTTTCGCGACATGTCCGCTTCGAGCAGCGTTCGCGTGACGGCGGCAGTCGAAAGACGTTCGTCCCAGAAAATGAGGGGCAGGTCGATCTTTTCGAGAAGGTTTGCCCCGAACTGGCGGACCGACTGGCATCGCGGCCCTTCGCTGCCGTCCATGTTGATGGGCAGGCCGACGACGAAACCGCCCACCCCCTGCTCGGTCACGATCGCGCGGATGCGCTCGACATCCTTCGCGAACTTGACGCGCAGAAGTGTCGCCATGGGCGAGGCGACGGTGAGCGTGGTGTCGGAGAGTGCCAACCCGATCGTCTTCTCGCCGACGTCGAGTCCCAGGAGACGTTTGCCGCGCGGCAGCGTCGCCTTGAGTTCAGCCACGGAAGGGGCGGGGGCGGACATCGGAACGTGGATAGACCTCGGTCGCCCGTGGGGCAAGTGCCATTGCTCCCCGAATGCTGCGGAACGGCCGGGCGATCTCCGGGTGCCGGGCCCCGGGCCCTTTTTGATTGGAGCTGTGCGCTTTTCTTTGCCTTTCGGCCTTGATAATGAAGGCTGCCTCGCGGTTTTGTTGCGACCCTTCGGCGCGGGTGATAGTTTCCGGCCCGGAATTCGCGGGTTAATCCGGCTGGGTGCAGCCGCTCTCGGCCCTATCGATTGTTTCAGGAACCGGCATGTCCGTCGACGAAAGTACCGTTCGCAAGATCGCGCGTCTTGCGCGCATAAAGCTCAAGGACGACGAAGTGGCCCCGCTCGCCCGGGAGCTGAGCACGATCCTCCATTGGATCGAGCAGCTCGACGCGGTCGACACGTCGTCCGTGGCCCCGCTCGCCAGCACGGTGGATGCCAAGCTGCCGTGGCGTAATGACGCGGTGACCGACGGCGGCTATTCCGAAAAGGTGCTGGCCAACGCGCCCGAGGCCGCACACGGTTTCTTCGCGGTGCCAAAGGTTATCGAATAATGACCGAACTCACCGATCTCACCATCGCGAGTGCGCGCGACGGCCTCAAGAAAGGGAGTTTCTCAGCACGGGAGTTGGCCGAGGCGCATGTCAAGGCGGTCGAGGCCGTGCGCCCGCTCAATGCCTTCATCACCGAAACGCCGGAACTCGCGCTCGCGATGGCGGCGCAATCCGATGAGCGCCTCAAGCGTGGCGAGAGCGGCCTCATGGAGGGCGTGCCCGTCGCGATCAAGGACCTCTTCTGCACCGAGGGTGTCCTCACCACCGCCGCATCGCACATCCTCGACGGCTTCAAGCCTCCCTATGAATCGACGGTGACGGCGAATTTGTGGCGGGCGGGTGCCGTCATGCTCGGCAAGACAAACCTCGACGAGTTCGCCATGGGCTCGTCGAACATGACGAGCTACCACCGCCCCGTCGAGAATCCATGGCGCCGGCGCGGCGACAATCGCCCGCTCGTGCCCGGCGGAAGTTCGGGCGGCTCGGCCGCGGCGGTTGCAGCACGCGCCGCACTCGGCGCCACCGGCACCGACACGGGCGGATCGATCCGGCAGCCCGCCGCCTTCAGCGGCATCGTCGGGTTGAAGCCGACCTATGGGCGCTGCTCGCGCTGGGGGATCGTCGCCTTCGCGTCTTCTCTCGATCAGGCCGGACCCATGACGCGCACAGTGCGCGACGCGGCGATCATGCTGCGCGCAATGGCGGGCCACGATCCCAAGGATTCGACCTCCGCCGACGTTGCCGTGCCGGATTTCGAGGTGGTGGTCGGCAAGTCAGTGAAGGGCCTCAAGGTCGGCATCCCGAAAGAATACAGGGTCGACGGCATGCCCGGCGAGATCGACCGGCTGTGGAAGGAGGGGCTCGACTGGCTGCGCGACGCCGGTGCGGAGCCGATCGAGGTCAGCCTGCCCCATACGAAATATGCGCTCCCGACCTATTACATCATTGCACCGGCCGAGGCCTCGTCCAACCTCGCGCGCTATGACGGCGTGCGCTATGGCTTGCGCATACCCGGCGAAGATCTCATCGATATGTACGAGAACACGCGCGCCGAGGGGTTCGGCCGCGAAGTGCGCCGGCGCGTGATGATCGGCACTTACGTGCTCTCGGCCGGTTATTACGACGCTTATTATCTCAAGGCCCAGCGCGTGCGCGCATTGATCCTTCGCGACTTCACCGAGGCCTTCAAGAAGGTCGACGTGATCCTGGCGCCGAGCACGCCGAGTGCCGCTTTCGCCGTGGGCGAGAAGATGGATGATCCGATCGCGATGTATCTGAACGACGTGTTCACTGTACCGGCGAACCTTGCAGGTCTTCCCGGCGTGTCGGTGCCCGCGGGCCTCTCCGCCGACGGCGTGCCGCTCGGCCTCCAGATCGTCGGTCGCGCCTTCGACGAGGAGACGGTCTTGCGCGCCGCCGCAGCGATCGAGAAGGCCGCGAATTTCACGGCCGAGCCGGGCTTCATCGCGGGGAGGGCGTAGGCAATGGCGGCACTCATCGACGGCAAGACGGGTGCGTGGGAGGTCGTCATCGGCCTCGAGGTCCACGCCCACGCGATCTCGGACGCCAAGCTCTTTTCCGGGGCGGCAACTTCGTTCGGTGCTGAGCCCAATACGCAAGTCTCCTTCGTCGACGCCGCGATGCCGGGCATGCTGCCCGTGATCAATTCGAAATGCGTCGAGCAGGCGGTGCGCACCGGCCTCGGCCTCAACGCGAAGATCAACCGCTCGTCGGTCTTCGACCGGAAGAACTATTTCTACGCGGATTTGCCGGCGGGCTATCAGATCTCCCAGTACAAACAGCCCGTGGTGGGCGAGGGCACGATCGTCATCGATCTGCCCGACGGGTCGAGCCGCGAGATCGGCATCGAGCGGCTTCACCTCGAGCAGGACGCGGGCAAGAGCCTCCACGACCAGGACCCGAGACGCACCTTCGTCGATCTCAATCGCGCGGGTGTGGCGCTTATGGAAATCGTCTCCAAGCCGGACATGCGCTCGGCCGAGGAGGCGGGGGCTTATCTGCGCAAGCTGCGCTCGATCCTGCGCTATCTCGGCACCTGCGACGGCAACATGGAGGAAGGCTCGATGCGCGCCGACGTCAACGTGTCGGTCCGGAAGCCGGGTGCACCACTTGGGACGCGCTGCGAGATCAAGAACGTGAACTCCATCCGTTTCGTGCAGGCCGCGATCGAGTTCGAGGCGCGCCGGCAGGTCGAGCTGATCGAAGACGGCGGGACCGTCAAGCAGCAGACGCGGCTCTTCGATTCGAAACGCGGCGAGACGCGCGAGATGCGCTCGAAGGAAGAGGCGCACGATTACCGCTACTTCCCCGACCCCGATCTCCTGCCGCTCGAGCTTGACCCGGCGTGGGTCGAGGACATCCGTAAGACACTGCCCGAACTGCCCGACGCCAAGAAGTCGCGCTTCATCGCGGATTTCGATATTACGTCCTACGACGCGAGCGTGCTCGTGGCCGAACGCGCAAGTGCGGACTATTTCGAGGCGGTGGCGAAGGGCCGCGACGGCGGCAAGCTCGCCGCCAATTGGGTGATCTCGGAACTCTTCGGCCGGCTCAACAAGGCGGGCAAGGACGTGCTCGCCTCGCCGGTCTCCGCCGCCTCACTCGGCGAGCTCCTTGATCTCCTGTCGGACAACACGATTTCCGGCCGCATCGCCAAGGACGTGTTCGACGAAATGTTCGCAAGCGGCAAATCGGCGCGCGAGATCGTGGCGGCGAAGGGCCTCAAGCAAATCACCGACACCGGTGCGATCGAAAGCGCCATCGCGAAGGTGATCGCCAACAATCCCGGCCAGGTCGAGCAGTACAAAGGCGGCAAGCAAGGCGTCGTCGGCTGGCTCGTCGGTCAGGTCATGAAGGCGACCGGCGGCAAGGCCAATCCGAAGATGGTCAACGAACTCCTGAAGAAAAAGCTCGACGGCTGATGCAAGGTGCCGGTCCGCGCGAAGTCCCGCAAAATCGCGAGAAGTAAGTCCGTGCGGAGGTCCAGTTTTATCGGGTGCGAACGAAGGCAAGTAGGGAGATCGAACGCCTGGGTCGGGCTGACCGCGATCGCGCAAGGGCTGGCGATTCGTCTTGACGCGACATGCGCAAAAATTTGACAGCCCGCTCCCCCGGCACTCTGCTAGCCTCGCTTCGAAGAGAAGGATGGCGAGCGCCAAGGAGGGACCATGATCGGCCGAGTGTGGCATGCCTGGACCAAGGCGGAAGACGCGGACGCGTTCGAGAATTTTCTGAAGGCGACACTGCCGACTTTTCACCGGCACGCGGGCTACAAGCATGCCTACGTGATGCGGGTGCCGAAGGAGGGTGAGACCGAATTCCTCGTCGTCACCTTCTGGGATTCGATGGAGGCGGTGCGCGGTTTCGCAGGTGCCGACGGCAAGAGTGCCGTGATCCTGCCCGAAGCGCGCAAGCTCCTCAAGAAATGGGACGAAAAATCGCTCCATTACGAGGCGATACAGGTGGATTGACGCCCGTCTTCGTGATCGACCCGGACGGCTATCGCATCGAAGCCTACCGCAAGAAGGCCGGTTACGCGGCCCTACGTCGCACCGTTCTTGAGCACGCCGCGGCGGATTTGGTCGAGTTCGATCGATTCGAACAGGGCGCGGAAATTGCCCTCGCCGAATCCTTCATCGCCTTTGCGCTGAATGATCTCGAAGAAGATCGGGCCGATCAGATTTTGCGTGAATATCTGGAGGAGCAGGCCGCCCCCTTCGGTGGGGGCGCCATCGATCAGAATCCTGTTCACTGCAAGGCGTGCCAAATCCTCGCCGTGGCCGGGGAGCCGCGCATCGATGCGTTCATAATAGGCGTCGGGCACCGTCTGGAACGGCACCTGACGATCGCGCAAGCGCTCCACACTCCCATAAATGTCGTCGGTTCCGAGGGCGACGTGCTGGATGCCCTCGCCGCGATAGGCATCGAGATACTCCGCGATCTGGGACCGGTCGTCCGAACTTTCGTTGATCGGGATGCGGATCTTGCCGCAGGGGCTCACCATCGCCTTCGATTTGAGGCCCGTGAGCTTGCCTTCGATGTCGAAATATTTGATCTCGCGGAAATTGAAGAGGCGCTCGTAGAAATCGGCCCACTCTTTCATGCGGCCGCGGTGGACGTTGTGGGTGAGATGATCGATATAGGTCAACCCAGCACCAATGGGCTCGTGCTCGACACCTTCGATCCACTCGAAATCCACGTCGTAGATGGTGCCTTTGGCGCCATATCGGTCGACGAGATAGATGAGGCTGTCGCCGATGCCCTTGATTGCGGGAATATTGAGCTCCATCGGGCCGACCTTGCCCGGCACGCTCCAGGCGCCGAGTTCGAGCGCGCGTTTGTGGGCCTTTGCGGCGTCGCGCACGCGGAAGGCGATGGCGCAGATGCTCGGGCCGTGAATGCGCGCGAAGCTCTGCGCAAAACTCTCCGGCTCCGCGTTGAGGATGTAGTTGACGTCGCCCTGGCGGTAAAGTGTTACGTCCTTCGATCGGTGCCGGGCCACCGCCACGAAACCGAGTTGTGCAAAAAGGGCTGCGAGATCGGCAGGGTTGGGCGCCGTGTACTCGATGAACTCGAAGCCGTCCGTCCCCATCGGATTGACATTGTGAGCATCCTTTGCGGTCTCGGCCATGCGCGTCATCCGTGGTCCCTCCCGGTGATCGTCGCCGTGAAATCAGCGCCCGGAATGATAGCCCAACTCGGCTGAAAGCGAGTTGCATTTTTGCCGCACCGGGGGTCGGCCGATACGGTCTTTCCGCCCGCCCGCAGCACCGTCGCTTTCTGCGCCGCGCGCAGGTAGGTTATGCGCGCAACACATCTTGCCTTTGCCGCAGCGGCGGCGATTTGAAGTCCCAACGCTCGCAGGACGAGCCGAGTTCGAACGGAGATGGCGATGATTGATGTCTACACCTGGGCGACGCCGAACGGCCACAAGGTTCATATCATGCTGGAGGAATGCGGGTTGCCCTACAAGGTGCACGCGGTCGATATCGGGATGGGTGAGCAATTCGACGCAGCATTTCTCAAGATCAGCCCCAACAACAGGATTCCCGCGATCGTCGATCCGGATGGGCCCGGCGGAAAGCCGCTCTCTCTCTTCGAGTCCGGCGCCATCCTGATTTACCTCGCCGAAAAGACCGGCAAGTTCCTCCCCAAGGAGCCGCGCAGTCGCTACGCGACGCTTCAGTGGCTGATGTGGCAGGTGGGCGGCGTCGGCCCGATGTTCGGCCAGACCCACCATTTCCGAAACTACGCATCCGAGAAGATCGAGTATGCGATCAATCGCTACACGAACGAGGCCGGGCGGCTCTATGGCGTCATGAACAAGCGGCTTGGGGAGGCAAAGTATCTCGCTGGCGACGACTTCACCATCGCCGACATGGCGACCTGGCCGTGGACGCGTTCGATCGCCAATCAAGGCCACGAACTCGACAGCTTTCCCAACGTGAAGCGCTGGTTCCATGCAATCGATGCGCGCCCGGCGGTGCAACGCGCGGTCAAGGTTTTGGCCGATCGCCGGCGCGACATCGCGACGGACGAAAAGGCTAAGGAGATATTATTCGGCGCAGCCCAGTTCGCGAAACGCTGACGCAATAGTTTTGCGACGGGCTCCGCGCTGGGGCGGAGCCCGGTGGCCTGGCGGATCGTCTGGAGACGCCTGCCTTGCGCAAGGGGGCGTTTCGCGGCGTTCGGCTTTTGTCTTGTGATTTACGAAACCTTTCCAATTTGGCGATTAAAGTTCTAACTAAGGGCCGCCTCTTTGCGTGACGCAGAAGATGCGCCAGCGTCTTGCCGCGCGGCCCGATGCCTTTCGCGTTGTACGCCGCTGCATTAGGCATCGAATGGAAGTCCGGGAGCTTTTGGAAATGCATTTCTCGCCACTCGTCAACAGGGTTGCCGGCAAAGGTGCCGCGGCCTGGCATATCCATCTCGACGCCGAGCGCCAGAAGGCCGCTGGCCGCGACATCATTTTCATGACCGTCGGCGACCCGGATCAGTCCCCGCCCGCGGCCGTGATCGAGGCGACGGTCGAGGCACTGCGAAGCGGCCGGACGGGCTATTCGCCCATCCTCGGCTATCCCGAGGTGCGTGCCGCGATTGCTGCGCGTTTTGCCGCGCGCACCGGCCAGCCCTGCGCCGCCGAGAACGTCGTCATCGTGCCGGGCACACAAGCGGGCCTCTTCTGCGCGCTCCAATGCCTCGCCTCGGCAGGCGACGAAGTCATCGTGACCGAGCCGATGTATGCGACCTACGAGGCGGTGGGTGGTGCGAGTGGTGCACGCCTGGTCAGCGTTCCGCTCCGGCCGGAACGCGGTTTCCATCCCGATCTCGATGCGACGGTGGGCGCGATCACGTCCGCCACGCGCGGAATCTGGATCAACAGCCCGCACAACCCGACCGGTGCGGTCTTGACCCGGACTGAGATCGAAACGATCGCGGCACTCTGCCGCCGTCACGATTTGTGGCTGCTTTCCGACGAGGTCTATGAGGACCTCGCCTTCGCGCGTCCGCATATCAGCCCGTGGAGCCTCGCGGGAATGCCGGAGCGCACGGTCGTGGTCTCGAGCCTCTCAAAATCCCACGCCATCCCCGGTTTCCGCTTCGGCTGGATCATAGGCCCGACGTCGCTCACGAAGCATCTCTTCAATCTGCTCCTCTGCATGCTCTATGGCGGGCCACCTTTCGTCCAGGACGGCGCACTCGCCGCCCTTCGGCGCGAGCTCCCCGAAGTCGCCGCACTGCGCGAGGATTATCGCCGTCGTGCGGCGTTGCTCGCCGGCATCCTCGCCGAGGCGTCGCAGTGCAGGGTCATTCCCCCCGAGGGCGGAATGTTCGTGCTGCTGGACGTGCGCGGGACCGGCCTCAGCTCCGAGGCGTTCGCCGATGCGCTCCTCGAGCGCGAGGGTGTCGCCGTCCTGCCTTGCGACGGGTTCGGGCCAAGTGCGGCTGGGCATCTCCGCATTTCGCTCACGAGCGGGGACGCACGCCTTCGGGAAGGGGGCGAGCGCATCGTCCGCTTTGCACGCCAGCTCGCCATGCGGAATTCATTGGTCGCGAGCGAAGTGCGCTAAAGCATTTTCCGGCAAAGTGGCTGTGCGACGACGAAGCCGTCGCGCAGGGTTTGCCGTAGAAAATGCGACAAAATCAATAAACCTAGATCATGATCCGATTCAAATTGATCGGATCATGATCTAGGCTTTCGCCGTCTGCTCACGCTTTTTCCGGAAGCCTTCGACGTAGCGCGCGAGCGTGGTCGAGAGGGCGCCGCGCGGGATCATCGCCTCGATGAGCTGAAACCGTCCGCGGCTCTCCGCCGCGCGCTCGAGTGCCGCCGCAAGCTCGGCCCGCGTGTTCACGCGAATGCCGACACCGCCGATCGCGTTCGCGACATCGGCGAAGTGCCGGTCGTCCAGGTCGTTGAATCGCGACTCCGGCTGAAACGCGCGCAGCATCTCCCAGCTGCGATTGTTGAAAACGATCACGATCGGGTCCCAGCCGTAGCGCGGGCAATTCCCGAGTTCCCAGCCCGTCATCTGGAACGCCCCGTCGCCGACGAGGATCAATGCGCGCTCGCCCGTCGTTGCCTGGACGCCGAGCCCGGCCGGCACGCCATAGCCCATGCCGGCGTAATAGCCGGGGGCGATGAGGCGCGTTTGCTTAATGTCGATCGCGGTGAAGAGGCAATCGCCCATGTCCGCCGCGATCGGCATCAGACCGTGCCGCCCCATCATGTCGTTCACCGCACAGGCGATGTCGTTTGGGTGGATCGCGCGATCGTCCGACGGAAGTCCGGTCGGGTATTGGCGGGGACGTTTCGGGGCGTGCTGCTTCCGAGGCGCACCGGTGCGCGCGAGCAATGCCTCGACGAAGGCCGGCAGCGGGATATCGGGATAGACGTGATAGCCGAGGCTCACCTGGCCTTCGAGGGCCTGTATCGTTCGCCGCAGATCGATCGTGCGGCGAGAGACCGCGAAGTTCGTATCGGCGAGGATGACACCGAGGAGGAGGAGTGCATCGGAGTCTTCGACGAGGCGGGTGATCTCCTCGTCGCCGGCCACGCCGAGATAGGTGCCAAGGGGCGGGCTGCCGGACTCTGCGAGCAAGCCGCGGCCCATGAAACTCGTCACCACGGGAACCCCGAGACTGCGGACAAGCTCGGCAACCTTGTCTTCGATGCCGTAGCGACGGATTTCGACGTCGACCATGATGACGGGCAGCTTGGCCGCCTTGATGCGCTCTAGGACTTCGTCGGCGCAGGCGGCGAGTGCGGCTTCATCGACGATCGCGGGGACGTCGGCTGGGACCGGCCCGCACGTCGCGTTCACCCGGTCGCGCGGAATCTCGAAATAGACGGGGAGCGATCGCTCACGGCAGTTCTTGAGCACGCGGGCGATCTTGTCGGGTGCGGTCGCCGGATCGTCGAGCCGCGCCTGATCGCAGGTGATTTCCTGGTACACACGGAACTGGGAGTCGATGGTCTTGGCCTGATGATGCACGAGAAGGCCGTGGCTCGTCTCGCCCGTTCCCGGCGCACCGGAGATCACCACGACGGGGACGCGCTCGGCATAGGCGGCGGCGACCGCGTTCACCATGTTGAACGCACCGGCGCCATAGGTGACGGCGGCAACGCCCAACGCGCAATTGAACCGTGCCGCCGCGTCGGCGGCGAAGCCGACCGCGGGCTCGTGGCTCAGGGCGTAGAAGGGCAGGATGCGCGACTCCTCGACCACCTTGAAGAAGGGCAGTGCAAAATCGCCGGGTATGCCGAAAAGTTCGCGCGCACCGCGTGCCGTAAGCGCCGAGAGCAGTGCCTCGGCGATGTTCATCCGGCCGTCTCCCGCATCCTTGCCCGGCCCATTCGTGCTGGGACCTTTCGTGCTGGGACCTCTCACGCACCTGCAACGACGACAAGGTTTCCATCGGCCGCCGTTTGGCGCAGCTTGATCAGCGGCGCGTATTCCGGCGAGCGATACCATTTCTTAGCGGCAGCCATGTCGGGAAATTCGAGGATCACGAGGCGGTGCGGCCGCCATGCGCCTTCAAGCACCTCGTGCTCGCCGCCGCGCGCCACGAAGCGTCCGCCATATTTCTCGATCGTGGCGAGCACCTGCTTGCGATAGTCTTGGTAGATTTCGGGATTCTTGACGTTCACGTCGCCGATCACATAAGCAGCCATGTCGAACTCCTTGCATAGCGCCAGCACCGCCCGCCGGCGCAGATTCGATTGCTCGCCGAGTGCTGAAGTACCCTCGATTGTTCGCTGCGATTATGCCAGTATGCGCTCCAACGCCCTAGCCCCTTCGAATAACCTCCCGGACCTCCGATCCTCATGACCCAGGACCAGACATTGAAGCCATCGACGCTCGCCGCCCAGGCGCTCGGCTGGATCGACGAGACGACCCACGCGGTCGTCCCGCCGTTACATACCTCGACCACGTTCATTCGCGACGCCGACAACCAATACCGCAACGGCCTGTCCTACGGCCGGGACGACAACCCAACCAGCGATCAGGCCGAGGCACTCCTGAACACGCTCGAAGGCGGGCAGGGGTGTCTCCTCTTCGCCTCCGGAATGGCGGCGGCGACGGCGGTGTTCCAATCGCTCAAGCCCGGCGACCATGTCATCGCACCCACGGTGATGTATTGGGGCCTGCGCAAGTGGTTGCTCGAATTTGCGACCCATTGGGGCTTGCGGGTCGAGCTGGTCGAGACCGGCGACATCGCGGACCTCAAGCGGCACTTGCGCCGTGGGGAGACGAAGCTCGTCTGGATCGAGACGCCGGCGAACCCGACCTGGGTCGTCACCGACATCGCGTCCTGGGCGGTGGCGGCGCACGAGGCGGGTGCGATGCTCGCGATCGACAGCACGGTTGCTACCCCGGTCCTCACGCGTCCGATCGAGCATGGTGCGGACATCGTGATGCACGCGGCGACGAAATACCTGAATGGCCATGGTGACGTCATGGGCGGCGCCCTCGTCACCGCGCGCGACGATGGGTTCTGGCAGCGCATCCTGCGCATCCGACATGACAACGGCGCCATCATCGGCCCGTTCGAGGCATGGCTGCTGCTGCGCGGCCTGCGCACGCTTTATATCCGGGTCGAGCGCTGCTCGGCGAATGCGATGGCGCTTGCGGCGCATTTCGCGAAGCATGCAAAAACCCTCGCCGTCCATTATCCCGGCCTCGCGGCCGATCCGGGTCACAGTGTCGCGGCAAAGCAGATGAAGGGCGGGTTCGGCGGCATGGTCTCGATCCGGGTCAAGGCGGGCGAGGCGGGGGCGATCGCGGCTGCCGCGCGCGTCAAGGTCTTCAAGCGCGCGACCTCGCTCGGCGGTGTCGAGAGCCTCATCGAGCATCGCGCGAGCGTCGAGGGGCCGGGCTCGCCCGTGCCGCGCGATCTCCTGCGCCTTTCGATCGGTATCGAGGACGCGGAGGATTTGATCGCGGATCTCGAACAAGCACTCGCTTAGCCGGCTAATCACAATCCAAGGATTGAGGAGGAATTCGTGATCGAGCTCTATACATGGGGCACGCCCAACGGCCGCAAGGTTTCCGTCATGCTCGAAGAATGCGGCCTCGAATACGTCGTCCACAAGATCGACATCACCAAGGACGACCAGTTCACGCCGCCCTTCGTCGCGATCAACCCGAACAGCAAGATCCCGGCGATCGTCGATAGTGCCGGCCCGGACGGAAATCCGGTCACGCTGTTCGAATCGGGTGCGATCCTGATCTATCTCGCGGAGAAGACCGGCAAGTTCCTGCCTAAGGACGCGCGCGGAAAATACGCGACACTCCAGTGGTTGATGTTCCAGATGGGCGGCGTCGGCCCGATGTTCGGCCAGGCCCATCACTTCATCCGCTCTGCGACGGAGAAGGTGCCTTATGGGATCGAGCGCTATTCGAAGGAGACGAAGCGCCTTTACGGTGTGATGAACAAGCGGCTCGGAGAATCTTCCTATCTTGCCGGGACCGACTACGCGATCGCCGACATCGCGACCT
>DATDHA010000100.1:0-3489 GCA_036521815.1 Alphaproteobacteria bacterium
CGGCGAACTGTCCGGGTGCTATCGCGAACTCAGGGTACCCGACGTGGAGAATCTCGGCACGTCTGGCGAGGGGCTGGCACCCACCGGGATGAGAATTTCAAATGCGCGCCGAACGATGGCCCTGCGGGCTCCGCGGGCTACGTCGTCCCGGCAGCTCGCGCGCTCGAAGGGGTTCGGCACCGGGGAGATTTCTGAACACTGACGCCATAAACCGAGCGTCTGGGAAATAACACAGGGCAATAAAAAACGGAGGATTCTTATGCAGAGGCGCACACCGAGGAGAGCGAATAGTGCGAACGCACGCCGCCTCCTCATGAACGAGAAGCTTGCGAAGCGGAAAATGGTGAGCATGCTTCGGGAAATCGAGGGGCTCAACACGGACTTGAAGCGGTTGAGGGCGTTGGCGCACCGGCTCGATCTTTACGACCTCAGGAGACGGATCGATTCGGCGGCAGAGTGCGTAGCCGACACGATCGCGCGGATGCGGCGCGGCATCTCCTCGATTTGAGCAACAGAGGGCGGGTGCCGGCGTCTAAACGCGGCCGTAAACCGGTACGATGGCGCCACGCGTGACTCGGTTTTCCGGCGAGGCCAGAAAGAGGATCGTGCTCGCGACCTCGTCGACTTTGGGCCATGCCTCATGGTCCGCCTTGGGCATGCTCTTGCGATTCTGAGGCGTGTCGAGGATGGAGGGTGCTACGGCGCTCACGAGGATGCCCTGTCCAGCCACTTCCTCGGCGATTGCCGCCGTGAAGGCGGCTACGGCAGCCTTGGACGCCGTATAGGCCGACATCCGGGCGCCAGAGCGCCACTCCAACGCCGGCCGTGCTGCAACATTCACGATCCGGCCGCCGCGGCCTGTCGCCGTCATGGCCATGATCGCCGCCCGGCAACATAAGAAACAACTGATGAAGTTCGTCTCGAGCTGCTCCATGAGCTGCACCTTCGACACCTCAGCGATCGGGCCGAACGCGAAACCGCCGGCGACGTGGATTGCCGCCCAGAGATCCGGCACGCCCGAATAGATGCGCTCGACCTCCCGTTCGTCCGCGACGCTGGCGCTCGAAATGAGCTGGAGCCGCGGATGCTTGTGCTGCGACATGCGCTCTGCTGCCGCCCCGCTCCGAAAGGGCACGTGACATATCGCACCGGCATCGAGGAGCGCTTCGACCACCGCGACGCCGAGTGCTCCCGTACCGCCGGTCACGATCACGTGGCGTTCGCGATAGTCCATGGGCTTGCCTCCACCCGCTGGCGATTGGGAAGCTAGGATGGTAGGCCGAACCTTGTGCCCGATGCCAGCGGTTCCCGCGGCCTAGAATTGACCGAGGTTACGATTGGCCAAGATTACGATTGGCTGATGCCGCGCTCGAAGCGTGTCGGCGACGGCGACAGCGCCACGCGCGCGCACGTCATGACGATGCGCCACGCGGCCCGGATGGTCCCGCTAAACGAGCCCGCAACCTTCGATTTGCCGGCGGCACGGCGCCGGTATGGAACCGGAACCTCGAGAATGCGAAGCCCTGCGCGCGCAGCTTGCATCTGCATTTCGATGTTCCAGCCATAAGTCATTTCGCGCATGCCGAGGCGTTGGAGGACGTCGCGCCGGATCGCACGAAAGGCGCACATGTCGCTGTATCGCACCCCATAGAGTGCCGCCGTGACGAGCCCGGCCAGTCGCCCTGCAAGAACCTGGTGCCAATTCATCGCACCGGGTTCCCGCGTCCCGCGCGTGCGCGAGCCGATCACGAAGTCATGGGTTCCCGCCATGATCGGCGCCGTCAGCTCCGCCATCAGGTCCGCGCGGTCGCTGCCGTCGCCGTCGAGGAACACGATGACGCCGCAGCCCGTGGATGCCGACGCCGCACCGCTCGCGCAGGCGCGGCCGTAACCCGGCTCGCGCAAGGAGACCACGCGAGCACCCGCCGACCGCGCGGCCTCGGGCGTGCCATCGGTGCTGCCGCTATCGGCGACGATGATTTCGCGGACAAGCCCCTTCGGCACCTCGCACACGACTTGCGCGATGGCGCCGGCCTCGTTGAGGGTTGGGATAACGACGGCAATCCCCGTCTCGATCCCAGGTGAGCGGGATTCCCTATCGTGCGCGGCTAAAGCTCGACCGGATTCTTTAATTCGACCCCCCTCCCAACCCTCCCCCTCAAGTGGCGAGGGCTTTTTTTGCCTCGTGTCCCCTCTCAACCCTCCTCCTCAAGGAGGAGGGCACTATTTGCATAGCAAGACATTCAAATCCGCCTGCCCCCTTGAGGGGGAGGTCGGCAACGCGCCGGCGTAGCCGGGTGGGGGGACGGATTCGATCCCAATAGATTACGATTTAGAGGCTCCATCTCAGGCCACAACCCTCACACGGCTTGGCCGGCGTGTCGCTCAGAAGTGCGGCACGGAACTCCCGATAGGCCGGACCGTTCCAGATGTCCCGCAGCGTCTGCTGGGTCGCGTCGCCGAGGGTGTAGTTGTCGTATCCGCGGGCCGAGAACGGTGCGATGCAACAGGGGAGCGCGCGGCCGTGGGCCGTGAAGTACATGAGGGACCACGGGCGCCGGCAGGTCGACCAGGGTGAGTCTTCTTCCTGCCGTTTCAAGCTCATGCCGGGTTCCGTGGCACCCGAGGCATCGAGCACGATGTCGAGCGATGTCGCGAGTGCTTGCGCCTCCACGATCGCCGCGTCTTCCTCCCGCGCCGTGTGCTCGAAGAGCGACGATTCGGAACGCGCAAGCCCCTGCCCATCCGGCATGAAGACGAGCCGCTGAAGATGGACCTCGCGCACGCCCATCTCGCTCGCAAGGCGCACGAAGGCGGGTAGCTGATCGACCGTTTCCTTGAGACCCGTGAGCCAGAGCGACACCCGTGGCGTCTCGGCCCCAAGTTCCTTCTGGAACGCCACGAAATCCTTCACGTTGCGCACGATCCGATCGAACATGTCGCGCCCGCGCACGCGCAGGAATCCTTCGGCCTCAGCCGCATCGAGCGAGACACGCAGCTCGTCGAGCCCCGTCTCGATAAGCTCGCGCCGCTTGCGAGGCGTGAGCAGCGTTCCGTTCGTATTGAACAGCACATACGTGCCGCGCTCCTTGAGGTAACGGATCATCCGCGGCAGCTCCCGCACCATCATAGGCTCGCCCACGCCGTGGAGGACGACGCGCGCGATGTTCGGGAACTGGTCCACGATCGAAGTGAACAGCTCCCAACTCATGTCGGCCGGTGGCTCGAGGGTATCGAACGTGCGCGGACAGGTCTCGCACAGGAGATTGCACCGATTGGTCGTCTCGAGATAAAGGCATACCGGCGGCGATTGGGCGACGACGCCGCGCGCCTTTTCCACCTCCTCGAAATACCGGCGTGGGTCCTTGAGTGTCGTTGCCGTCATCTTGTCGTCCTCCATTGGGCGCTGGCCGCCGGGTCGGCGCTGCCGCGGCGATGCCACCAGAATTCGACAATGGCGAGCACCGGGAAAACGCCGTAGACCAGGCC
>DATDHA010000101.1:0-1787 GCA_036521815.1 Alphaproteobacteria bacterium
ATATGGATTACGCCGAGGCGATCCAAGTGCTCGAGCGGGCGAACGAGAAATTCGAGTTCCCGGTCAAGTGGGGTGTCGACTTGCAGTCCGAACACGAGCGCTATCTGACCGAGAAATACGCGAAGAAGCCGGTCATAGTGATGAACTACCCAAAGGACATCAAAGCCTTCTACATGCGGGTGAACGACGACGGCAGGACGGTCGCGGCGATGGACGTGCTGGCCCCGGGGATCGGCGAGATCATCGGCGGCAGCCAGCGCGAGGAGCGGCTCGAGGTATTGGACCGCAGCATGGCCGAGCGCGGCATCGACCGGGAGCACTACGCCTGGTACCGCGACCTGCGCCGCTACGGCACGGTGCCGCACGCCGGCTTCGGCCTCGGCTTCGAGCGCACCCTCGCCTACGTCACCGGCCTCGCCAACGTGCGCGACGCCATCCCTTTCCCGCGAACACCCGGAAACGCGCGGTATTAACCTCGGCCGCGCTTAGAACAAAATATGCACATCGATCCGAGCGCGCTCAAGTCACCGACATGGAAATCACCGTCCGCATTCCCGACGATTTAGCACGGCACCTCGGCACGACCGGCGAGAACGAACGCAGCGCGCTCGAAGCGCTCGCCCTCGAAGAATACAAGCTCGGCCATCTGACGAAGCCCGAGCTGCGGCGGCTGCTTGGCTTCGAAACCGGCGAAGCGGTCGACGGGTTTTTGCAAGCGCATGACGCATACCGTCTCGATAAGGCGGCGCGCGAGCGGGCCGAGTTAGCCGAGGCCGCGCCCGACGAAGCCCGCCGCGCGAGAGCCCGCCAGGCCGCCGCCAACATCATCACACGGGGCAAGGGCGTCACACTCGGCGGGCTCAAGATCAAGGACCTGATCAACGAAGGGCGTCGGTGAGCCCGGTCATCGACTGCTCGATGACACTGTCGTGGTATTTCGAGGATGAGCGAACGCCGGCGCGCATCGGGGTTCTTAACCAGGTTGCGGGTGCCGGCCGGTTGTGCCCGCGTTGTGGCGGCTCGGAGTGCTGTACGAATTTCAAGTTGCGGTCCGCCGCGGACGCATAACAGTCGCCTATCGCGATGCGTCGCCCGCGGATCTGCGCGCACTCGCGATCGCGATCGATCCCGGCACCAATCGGCAGGCATGGTCAGGTACGCTGCGTCTGTGCGACCGGTTCGCGCTCACCCCCTACGATGCCGCCTACCTCGAACTGGCGTTGCGGCGCCAGCTTCCCTTGGCGACACTTGACGGCGAGCTGGTGCGCGCGGCGCAGGCCGAGAATGTGCCGTTGGTCGGCACGGCCTAACGAAGATGGAGCATTCCGAGTTCAAGATCGGCGGCACCTTCCATTGTGGGGGCCGGCAATGGCGCTGCACCGATATCGGCACGCGCACAATCGTCGCCATACGTCTCGATCGCGTCGAGGCCGGAAGCGAGGTGCCCGGACGGTGCCGCATACTGAGCCGCGCCGAAGCGGAGGCCGAGGGATGGTTCAGCGGGCCGCCCTACGCCGTCGCGGAGAGCGTGTTCGACGAATACGACATCGAAGGCTGCTCGCCGGAGCCGGAGGAGACGCCCGAATGAGCTACGGAGGCGAAAGGTGGCCAAAATCGCGCCACAACCTTGGGAATCCGGGAAATGTCGGCTAATCTCGCATTCCCCGGATAGAGAGCCGATAGTGGCCTCGCTCTTTGGCGTGGGTGGTTTCGCCGTAAAGCCCGATAGGAGGGATAGGTGAAAAGGCTAGCATTTTTGTTGGGTGCCACTACGGCGCTCACAGCTT
>DATDHA010000102.1:0-6714 GCA_036521815.1 Alphaproteobacteria bacterium
GAGATCGCCTCGGCGACCAACAACATGCCCGAAGTTTGCGGGCGGATCTGCCCGCAGGATCGCCTCTGCGAAGGGAACTGCGTCATCGAGAAAGGCTTCCGCTCCGTCACCATCGGCGGGGTCGAGAAGTACATCACAGAGGCTGCGTTCGCGAACGGATGGGTCAAGCCGCCGCGTCCGCCACGGGAGCTTGCCCAATCCGTCGGCATCGTCGGTGCCGGGCCCGGCGGGCTCGCAGCCGCGGAACAACTCCGCCGCAAGGGCTATCAGGTCCATGTCTACGACCGATATGACAGGATCGGCGGGCTTCTCGTCTATGGCATCCCGAATTTCAAGCTCGAGAAAAGCGTCGTGGCGCGGCGCGCAACCCTGTTGCGGGACGGTGGGGTTGAGTTCCATCTCAATTGCGAGGTCGGCACCGATATCTCGATCGAGGCGCTACGCGAGCGCCACGCCGCGGTCGTCATTGCGAGCGGGGTCTACAAGGGGCGTGACATCGCAGCCCCTGGCGTCGGACTCGGTAATATCGTGCCGGGACTCGATTATCTGACCGCGAGCAACCGCCACGGCCTTGGCGACCAGGTGCCGCTTTTCGAGGACGGCACGCTCGACGCGTCCCGCAAGGACGTCGTCGTCGTGGGTGGTGGCGACACGGCCATGGATTGCGTGCGCACGGCGGTGCGCCAGGGGGCGAAGTCCGTCAAGTGCCTCTACCGCCGAAACCGCGCCAACATGCCGGGATCGCAGCGCGAGGTGCAACACGCCGAGGAGGAGGGTGTCGACTTCGTGTGGCTTTCGGCCCCCGAGGCCTTCCTCGGCCGGGGTGTGGTGCGCGGGGTGCGCACGGTGCGGATGCGGTTGGGTGTTGCCGACACGTCGGGGCGGCAGGTGCCGCAGCCGATTGAAGGTTCCCATTTCACGATCGACGCCGACATCGTCATCAAGGCGCTTGGCTTCGATCCAGAAGATATCCGCACGCTCCTCGGCATGCCCGAGCTCGAAGTCTCGCGCTGGGGCACGGTCAAGGTCGACTACAAGACGATGATGACGAACCTCGACGGCGTGTTCGCCGTTGGCGACATCGTGCGTGGCGCCTCGCTCGTCGTATGGGCGATCCGGGACGGGCGCGACGCCGCCGAAAGCATCCATCGCTACCTCAAGGCCAAGGCCACGGCCGGCATCGCGGCCGCAGCGGAGTAAACGACCATGTTGCGCCTTTATGACAACCTTTCTTCGGGCAACGGCTACAAGGTTCGGCTGTTGCTGAGTGCGCTCGGCATTCCGTTCGAACGGGTCGAGCTCGATGTCGATCGCGCCGAGACGCGCACGCCCGAATTCCTCGCGAAGAATCCGAACGGGCGCATCCCGCTTCTCGAAATCTCCCCGGGCGACTACCTCGCGGAGTCGAACGCGATCCTTTGCTATCTCGCCGACGGCACGCCCTATTTCCCGCATGAGCGGCGCGCGCGCGGCGCGGTCATGCAATGGCTCTTCTTCGAGCAATACAGCCACGAGCCGAACATCGCCACCCCGAGATACTGGATCACGCACAAGGTGCTCACACCCGAGCGTGCGGCGATGCTCGAGGCGAAGCGTGCCGCCGGCTACGCGGCACTCGGCGTGATGGAGCGCCAGCTCGACAAACGCACCTACTTTGTCGGCGAGAGCCTGACAATCGCCGATATCGCACTCTACGCCTACACCCACGTGGCGCATGAGGGCGGCTTCGATCTTGCGGACTACGCCGCCGTCAATCTCTGGCTCGACCGCGTGGCGCGAATAGCAAACTACATCCCGATCACGCACCCGGCTGGCATTCAAGTTCCCGCCGCCGGCGGCAGTGCCGGGCGCGTGGCGGAGGTGCAATAGCATTGAGCGAGGGGAGTCGCGCCATGGACGGCAGCCGACGGGAAGAAAACGACGGCCTTCGTTTCGTCGAGGCATTTCGCAGGAATGCCGAAAAGCTCGCGAGGGACGGCCTTTACGATCCGCGCGACGAGCACGATTCCTGCGGCGTCGGCCTCGTCGCCGCAATCGACGGCAAGCCGCGCCGGGAGGTGGTGACCGCCGGGATTGCGGCCCTCAAGGTCCTGTGGCACCGGGGTGCCGTCGACGCCGACGGCAAGACCGGCGACGGTGCTGGCATCCACGTCCAGATCCCGCAGAACTTCTTCAAGGACCACATCCGCCACACCGGACACGAACCGGGCGAGGGGCGTCTTGCGGTCGGCATGATCTTCCTGCCACGCACGGACTTCGCGGGGCAGGAGCGTTGCCGCTGCATCGTGGAGACGGAAATCCTCGCCTTCGGCTACGGTATCTTCGGCTGGCGCCAGGTGCCGATCGACATTTCGGTGATCGGCGAAAAGGCGAATGCGACGCGGCCAGAGATCGAGCAGATCCTCATCGACAACACGAAGGGATTGAACGCGCGCCAGTTCGAGATCGAGCTTTACATCATCCGCCGGCGTATCGAGAAGCAAGTCCTCGCCGAAAGCATCCGGGATTTCTTCATCTGCTCGCTATCCTGCCGCTCGATCATCTACAAGGGCATGTTCCTCGCCGAGCAGCTCACGGCGTTCTATCCGGACCTGCTGGACGAGCGCTTCGTCTCGAACTTCGCGATCTATCACCAGCGCTATTCGACGAACACCTTTCCTACTTGGCCGCTGGCGCAGCCGTTCCGGATGCTCGCCCACAATGGCGAGATCAACACCTTGCTCGGCAATATCAACTGGATGAAGGCGCACGAGCCGCGCATGGCGCACGAATGGTTCGGCGAGCACATGGCCGACCTCCTGCCCATCATCCAGCCGGGCAGCTCGGACTCGATGGCGCTTGACGCCGTCTTCGAGGTGATGGTTCGGGCGAACCGCACCGTGCCGATGGTGAAGACCATCCTGATGCCCGAGGCGTGGGCCAATCGCTCAGGTATGCCCCAGCCGGTCAAGGACCTCTATTCCTACTGCAACGCGATCATGGAGCCGTGGGACGGACCGGCCGCGATTTGCGCCTATGGCGGGCAATGGGCGGTTGCATGCATGGACCGCAACGGCCTGCGCCCGATGCGTTACACGATCACCGCCGACGGCCTGGTCATCGTCGGTTCGGAGACCGGCATGGTGCGCCTCGAGGAGGCGAATGTGGTCGAGAAAGGCCGTGTCGGCCCCGGCCAGATGATCGCCATCGATCTGCGCGGCGGCAAGCTCTATCACGACCAGGAGATCAAGGAAGCGCTCGCCAAGGAGCGTCCCTACGGCCAGTGGGTGAAGCAGATCAAGAAGCTCGACAGCCTCCTCAAGAAAGGTGCCGACGAGCGCGTCGAGCTTGCGCGCGAGGACCTGCGGCGGCGGCAGCTTTCGGTCGGCTGGACGCTCGAGGATCTCGAGATGGTGCTGCACCCGATGGCGGAAGACGGCAAGGAGCCGGTCGGCTCGATGGGCGACGATACGCCGATCGCGGTACTTTCCGAACAGCATCGCGGCCTGCATCACTATTTTCGGCAGAACTTCAGCCAGGTCACGAACCCGCCGATCGATAGCCTGCGCGAGACCCGCGTGATGTCGCTCGTCACGCGCCTCGGCAATCTCGGCAATATCCTCGACGAGGACGAGTCCCAGTGCCGGCTCCTGCAATTGGAATCGCCCGTGCTCACGAACGGCGAGTTCGAGGCGATGCGGAACCATATGGGCTCGAGTGCTGCGGATATCGATTGCACCTTCGATTGGCGCAAGGACGACGGCGCCCTGCGCGAGGCGATCGCGCGGATTCGCCAGGAGGCCGAGGACGCGGTGCGCGGCGGGGCGCAGCACGTCGTGCTCGCCGACGATCGCGTGGACGATGCGCATGCGGCGATCCCGATGATCCTCGCGGCCGGGGCGGTCCACTCGCACCTCGTGCGCAAGAAGCTCAGGACATTCTGCTCGCTCAATGTCCGCAGTGCGGAGTGCATGGATGTGCACTATTTCGCCGTCCTGATCGGGGTCGGCGCCACGACGGTCAACGCCTATCTCGCCCAAGCGACCCTCGCCGACCGCCATCACCGCAGCCTTTTCGGGCCGGTCCCGTTCGATCAGGTGGTCCACCGGTTCAAATACGCCGTCGATCAAGGTCTCCTCAAGATCATGTCGAAGATGGGCATTTCAGTAATCAGCTCATATCGCGGCGGATACAATTTCGAAGCGCTGGGGCTTTCGCGCTCGCTCGTGGCCGAGTTCTTCCCAGGCATGCCGTCGCGCATTTCGGGCATTGGCCTCACCGGCATCGAGCGCAAGCTGCGCGAGCTGCATGAGCGCGCCTATACCGAGGATTTCACCGCCCTTCCGGTCGGCGGGTTCTACAAATATCGCCGCGGCGGCGAGACGCACGCCTACCAGGGCTCGCTCATCCACACGATGCAGACGGCGGTCGCGACCGACTCCTATTCGACGTACAAGAAGTACAGCGACGGCCTGCGCAAGCTTCCGCCCATTTCGCTGCGCGATCTTCTCGACTTCGCACCCAAGGGCCAGCCGATCTCGATCGATGAGGTCGAATCGATCACGGAAATCCGCAAGCGCTTCGTGACACCCGGCATGTCGTTGGGGGCTCTTGGGCCAGAAGCGCACGAAACACTCAACATCGCGATGAACCGCATCGGCGCCAAGGCCGACAGCGGGGAAGGTGGCGAGGACCCGAGCCGCTTCAAGCCGAAGGCGAACGGCGACAATCCGAACTCGGCGATCAAGCAAGTGGCGTCCGGGCGCTTTGGCGTCACCGCCGAATATCTCAACAATTGCCGAGAGCTCGAGATCAAGGTGGCGCAAGGGGCCAAGCCTGGCGAAGGCGGGCAGCTACCCGGGTTCAAGGTGACCGAGATGATCGCCAAGCTGCGGCACTCAACGCCCGGCGTGATGCTCATCTCGCCGCCGCCGCATCATGACATCTACTCGATCGAAGACTTGGCACAGCTCATCTATGACCTGAAGCAGATCAATCCGACTTGCCTGGTGTGCGTGAAGCTCGTCTCGCGCTCGGGCATCGGCACGGTCGCGGCGGGGGTCGCCAAGGCGAAGGCGGATGTGATCCTCGTTTCGGGTCACGTCGGAGGAACCGGCGCTTCCCCCATGTCGAGCATAAAGTTCGCAGGAACGCCTTGGGAAATGGGCCTCTCCGAAGTCCACCAGGTCCTGACGCTTAACCGCCTGCGCCACCGGGTGAAGCTCCGCACCGATGGCGGCATAAAGTCGGGCCGCGACGTGGTCATCGCAGCGATGCTAGGTGCCGAGGAATACGGCGTCGGCACCGCGGCACTCGTGGCCATGGGCTGCATCCTGGTGCGCCAGTGCCATTCGAACACCTGCCCGGTCGGCGTCTGCACCCAGGACCCGAAATTGCGCGCGAAGTTCGAGGGCACGCCCGAGCGGGTGGTCAATCTCTTCACGTTCGTCGCCGAAGAGGTCCGCGAGATCCTTGCCTCGCTTGGCGCTCGCTCGCTCAACGAGATCATTGGCCGCACGGACCTTCTTTTTCAGGTCAGCCGCGGCAGCCCGCATCTCGACGACCTCGACCTCAACCAGATCCTGGCGCAGGCCGATCCCGGCGATTATCCGCGCTATTGCACGCTCGAAGGCCGGAACGAAGTTCCCGATACCCTCGACGCGCAGATCGTCAAGGACGCGACAGCCCTGCTTGAGGACGGCGAGAAGATGCAACTTGCCTACAACATCCGGAACACCTACCGCGCGATCGGCGCGCGCCTCTCTTCCGAGATCACGCGGCGCTACGGCATGTCGAGCCTGCCGCCCGCACACATCACGGTGCGTCTCCGGGGCTCGGCCGGCCAGTCCCTCGGCGCCTTCGCGGTCCAGGGCCTGAAGCTCGAAGTGTTCGGCGATGCAAACGACTACGTGGGCAAGGGCCTTTCGGGCGGGACGATCGTGCTGCGCCCGATGACGGCGGCACCCTATCCGAGCCAGGACAACACCATCATGGGCAACACGGTGCTCTATGGCGCCACGGCCGGGAAATTGTTCGCCGCCGGCCAGGCGGGTGAGCGCTTTGCCGTGCGCAATTCGGGGGCCGACGCCGTGATCGAAGGCTGCGGCTCGAACGGGTGCGAGTACATGACGGGCGGTACCGTCGTGATCCTCGGTCCGGTCGGTGACAATTTCGCCGCCGGCATGACGGGCGGCATGGGCTTCGTCTACGACGCCGAAGAAAGACTACCGATGCACATCAATCCCGAAACGGTCGTTTGGCAGCGCATCGAGATGCCTTATTGGGATCTCGTCTGCCGCCAGCTCGTCGAGCAGCATATCGAGAACACCCAATCGCGCTTCGCGGGCGGTCTCTTGAACGATTGGGACCGCGAGGTGATGCGATTCTGGCAGATCATCCCCAAGGAGATGATCGGCCGCCTCGCCCATCCGATCAGCCGCGCTGCGGAAGCCGCAGCACGGGCGTAACCGGCGGCCGACGAGCGACGGATGCCGGAGGACGCAAACGCGGCGAAGCGAACCAATACGCGTCCGTCGTCCGTACGCCGCTATTCGTCATCCGAAACCTCCCGCGTAGGCACTTTGGCGTACCTCGCCGTCGCCGTTCTATTTTTCGCCACCGCGTGGCCGATCTCGAAGATCGGACTCGAGGGTGCGACGCCGATCTGGTTCGCCGCGGCCCGCGCTGTCCTTGGCGCGTTCGCGTCATTTGCGCTCCTCGGCGCATCAAGGCGCT
>DATDHA010000103.1:0-2919 GCA_036521815.1 Alphaproteobacteria bacterium
GGTCATCAGCAAGGCCGAGCATGTTGCGCTAGTGCGGGAACTCGATTTGTCATTTGGCAAGAAGATCGATCAGGACAACCAGAACTGGGGCGTAAGCGCCGCATCGGTTCTGAAATACTACCTCACAGAGAAAGGCTACCAGTTTGCGGACGATCCTTGGTGACGGCTATCTCATCGGCCGGAAGGGGACTGCCAGGTCAAGGAGGGCGTGGACCCATTAACGCGCACTCATAGCCTGACGGTTAGCGTCGTGATCGCCCTAGCCTCTACCTTGGCACGATCAGCGAAAGAAGGCGCGAAACGGCGCTGGTTGGGACCCCAGTGGGACCCCAGCCTAGGCTGCGAGGCCTCAGCGCACTTTCGTGGAACTCTCGTTATCTCCGCAATCCATTGATTACAAAAGAAGACCGGGCCTTTCGGCCCGGTGAGTTGAACAGGGAGGCTTCACGTCTGGGAGACGTAGGGCCCGAAGGCCCCTTCCAGGCCTTGCGCCTGGAACTCAGTGGGCGAAATCGCCCAAAAATCATTTAACAAATGCCCGTCGGGGGTTGCTGCATCGCAACAACGCTATAGAGAGTAAATAAGGCTTTTCGCCGCGAAAACCATACAAAAATCATCAAAGTTGCCATGCAAGACACGCATGGCGCGCACATCTGGCGCGCGGCAACGCGATTGTAAGGAATCGTGAAATATCAAAATATGGCGACTGGTGCCGGTTCGGACGCCAATCCGCCTAAAAATGCGACTCCGATATCCGTTTGATCAGGAACTCCCGGAACACCGCAATACGCTTCGAGTGGCGCAGCACTTCTGGATAGACGAAGTAGGCATCGACACTCGGACCTTCAAGATCGGTCAGGACGCGAATCAATTCCTTGTCCTCGCGCACCATGAAATCCGGCAACGACGCGATTCCCATCCCGCTCTTCACGGCGCGATAGATGCCATAGATGTTGTTGACCCTTAGGACCTGCCTCGGCGTGCGCTTGTATGCCTTGCAGAGATCCATGAGCCAGTTGACGCTCGACGCGGGCAGTCGGGCCTCTTCGCCGAAAATGACGATCTTGTGGTTCTCGAGATCCTCGGCCGCGAGGGGCGTGCCGTTTGCGTCCAGATAGTCGCGCGTCGTGTAGAGATGGACGTGCACTTTCATGAGCTGGCGCTGGATCAAATCGGGCTGCCGCGGCGGCGCCATCCGAATCGCGACGTCCGCCTGCCGCATCGAGAGATCGAGCTGACCGTCATCGAGGATGAGCGTCATCTCGATCTCAGGATAGAGATCGAGAAATTCGCGGATGCGCGGCGTCAGCCAGGTCGAGCCGAAGGCGACGGTCGTGGTGACCTTGAGAGGGCCCTTCGGCCGTTCCTTGCTCTCGGTCAGCATCGCCTCGGTCATGGCGAGCTTGCCAAACACGTCCTTCACCGTCTGGTTCAAAAGCTCGCCCTGCTCGGTGAGGATGAGGCCGCGCGCGTGGCGATGGAAAAGCGTCGTGCTGAGGCTTTCCTCGAGTGCGCTTATCTGGCGGCTGACCGCCGATTGACTGAGTTTGAGGGTCTCGCCGGCGTGGGTGAAACTACCCGCCTCGGCGACGGCGTGAAAAACCCTGAGCTTATCCCAATCCATTCCCCTGCCTCTAAATCCCCGATCTTGTGCGTTCCTCGGGGTTCCTGCTGTATCGCGGGGCATTACTCGGCCGCCGTCCGCGCCTGCTCTTCCTCGTGCGCGGCAAGAAAACGCTCTGCCTCGAGTGCGGCCATGCACCCCATCCCCGCGGCAGTGACCGCCTGGCGGAAGATCTTGTCCTTGACGTCGCCCGCGGCGAACACGCCGGGCACGCTTGTCGTCGTGCTGTCGGGGGCTGCGAGCACGTAGCCGCCGGCGTCCATCGCCACCTTGCCCTTGAAGACCGAGGTCGCCGGCTCGTGGCCGATCGCGATGAAGACGCCCTCGACCGGAAGCGTCGTCGCGACACCGCTCTTGACGTGATGGAGCCTGACCCCGGTCAGCGCCGGGGGCTCGCCGGCGCCGAGCATCTCGTCGACCACGTGATCCCAGACGACCGTGATCTTGGGATTCTTGAACAGGCGATCCTGCAGGATCTTCTCGGCGCGCAGTTTGTCGCGCCGATGGACGAGTGTTACGTGCCGCGCGAAATTGGTCAAGAAGAGTGCTTCCGCGACGGCCGTGTTGCCGCCGCCGATCACGGCTACCGCCTTGTCGCGATAGAAGAATCCATCGCAGGTTGCGCATGCCGACACGCCGTGGCCGCGATAGGCGGTCTCGCTCGGGATGCCGAGCCAGCGCGCTTGTGCGCCGGTCGAGATGATGACGGCATCGGCGACGTATGTATCGCCCGAGTCGCCGATGAGGCGGAAGGGACGGCGCTGAAAATCAACCTCAACGATCATATCGTTGAACAATCGAGTGCCTACGTGCTCGGCCTGGGCCTGCATCTGCTGCATGAGCCATGGGCCCTGGATCACATCGGCAAAGCCAGGGTAGTTCTCGACATCCGTCGTGATCGTGAGCTGGCCGCCCGGCTCGAGCCCGGTCACGAGGATTGGTTTCAAATTGGCGCGCGCGGCATAGATCGCGGCGGTGTAGCCGGCCGGGCCCGAGCCGACGATGACGACTTTGCTTTTGTGGGAATTGGCCATGAATCGAGGTCCAAAGGCTTTCAGGTCTGGGATGGCAGCTCTGCCGAATAAGCGGAAAGGATAGGGAGCCTATGCGCCAGAAGCAAGCCATGCATTTCGGGAATGGCGCCCGGGGCCACTGACTTCAAAATCCGAACATGTGGTCCAGGCTGAAAGCGCCGTCGCGGCCGATGAGGCCGTGGTAGCCGAAGAGCCGGCAGGTCCCATCGCGCACCACGATATAGGCATGCGAGCCGACTGCCAGTCAGCCGGGTCATAGCT
>DATDHA010000104.1:0-11616 GCA_036521815.1 Alphaproteobacteria bacterium
GGAAAGTCCACGCCGATTGCCCGAGCATTGGCACACAGCACTAAGTTCGACGGCTTCAAAGTCGCGCGTGAGCTGTTCGAAGTCGAACGCGACCTCGCGCTCGGCTGCATCGCCGCCGACCTTGAGTTGCCAAGTCGCTGCGTTGACTTTCGGTATGTCGGCCAAGTGATAGCGCACGAAAAAGGCGTCGTTCGGCGTGAATTCCTCATGAAAGTAGCCTATCGGCGTTTCATAATTGGGCGGCCGGTAGGATTTTTTGATGAGCGGGCGCTTGCCGGGCAATGCGTCGAGCAATTGCTCGGCGACGGCGCCGGCGGGCAGCATGTCGTTGCCGAGATTGCCGCTCGCAGCGAATGCCTCGCGCCCAAACGCCGCGCGCGCAAACCAGGTCCCGCTCCCCGCAAGTGCCAACCCGCCGCCGGCAGCGCGCAACAGCTCCCTTCGCCCGATCATACATCCTCCCTGCGCGTTTCGCGGCCCGGCTGAATTCGTCCTTGGGCGGCGATTTTGCCGCGCATGATATGGCGGCGATGCCGCGATGGCAATCAACAGTACCCCGAGTGCTGAATATGAAATTGGCAAAATGACATGTGCAAAATTATAGATCGCCGTGGGGTTCGAGTGCTGCTCAAGGCCATTCGTTCCGACGGCGTGCGTTATCCGCTATCGAAAGACAACGCTTGGGGCGGGCGTTTGCGCCGGATGCATGCGCCGCGCGAGGCGGGGGAAGTAAACGCCGAGCGTTGCGCCGCGCGCCGCCATGAAGATTATGAGCGACAGCCAGAGCCCGTGATTGCCCCAAAGTGGCACGAACGCCCACACGGCACCCGCATAGACGACGAGCGATACGGCCATGGCGTTGCGCATCTCCTTACCACCTTTGCCCCCAATGAATATGCCGTCCAGTTGGAATGCCCAAAAAGACACGACCGGCGAGGCAATCATCCATGGAAGGAAACGCGCTGCGGCGTCGCGCACAGGCTCCTGATCGGTCAAGAGGCCGATCATTGCCGGGCCGAAGGCCGCATAGGCGATGACGCACAAGACCGCCATCAGGCCGGACCATAAGGTGGTGACCACGATCGCCCCCTGGAATTCAGCGCGGCTGTTCGCACCGATTGCCTTGCCGACGAAAGCGGATGCGGTGTGCGCGAACCCATCGAGGCCGTAGCCCATCAAGAGCTGGAACTGCATGAGCACGGCATTGGCCGCAAGGATGAGATCGCCCATGCGCGCACTGCGCGCGGTGAAGTATGAAAAGGCGAAAATCAGGCAAAGCGTGCGCAGGAAGATGTTCCCATTGACGTGAATGAGTGCGCTCAGCGCGTCACGCTCGAGGATGAGCCGCCAGCCGAGCGCTGCCCCGGTCCGGTAGCGACGCCGGACGGCAAGCGCCAACCAAATGCCGATCCCGGCCGAGAGCCATTCGGATATCAGCGTGGCCGACGCCACACCGGCAACACCCCAGCCGAAGCCGATCACGAAAAGAATCGCAAGCACCATATTGACGCCGTTAAGCGCCAACTGCAGCACGAACGTCTCCCGGGCGCGCTGCACGCCGATGAGCCAGCCCCAGAGAACGTAGTTGGCGAGTGCGGCCGGTGCGCCCCAGATTCTGATGGCGTAGTATTGCTTCGCAAGTGCCGTCGATGCCGGGCTTCCATCGAGGAGCCAGAAGGAAATCCGGGCGAGCGGAACCTGGAGGGCGACAAGTATCAAGCCGATGGAACCGGCAATCAAAAGTGGGCGGAAGAGCGAGGCGGATACTTCCAGATCGTCGCGCGCCCCGAATGCCTGTGCCACAATCCCCGTCGTGCCGAGGCGAAGGAATCCGAAACTCCAATAAAGGAAGCCAAACACGGTCGACGCGAGGGCGACGGCAGCGATGTATTTCGCATCCGGCAGCCGGCCCATGACCGCGGTGTCGACCGCACCCATGAGCGGCACCGTGATGTTCGAGAGAATGATCGGTCCAGCCAATCGCCAGACGCGCCAATGCCACCCGCTCGATGTCACAAGTGACCGCATCTAGCGCCCGACGGTATAGCCTTGCATGTTCCGCGGATTTGCTGCGGCCTTGAGGAAGGTCGTATCCTTGGCGACCGCGCACATGCGGCCCATCGACCATTCGGCGGCGACGGTGACCTTATGGCCGCGTTGGCGCAATTCCTCGATCGTCTCGCGCGGAAAATTTCCCTCGAGCGCCAGCGCGCCCGGGTTCGCCTTGCGCGGATAGAACGAGTCGGGCCAGTGCGTCGACTGGAAATTCGGCTGGTCGATCGCCTCCTGAAGATTGAGGCCATGGTGCACGTGGCGCAGGAAGAATGTAAGCGCCCATTGATCCTGGCTGTCGCCGCCGGGGGAGCCGAAGGCGAGATAGGGCTCGCCGTCGCGGAGTGCGATCGTGGGGCTGAGCGTGGTGCGCGGCCGCTTTCCGGGGGCGAGGCTCGCGGGATAACCTTCCTCGAGCCAGAACATCTGCCCGCGCGTGCCGAGGCAAAATCCGAGTGCGGGGATGACCGGTGAGCTTTGCATCCAGCCTCCACTCGGCATGGCGGCGACCATGTTGCCCCAACGGTCGATCACGTCCACATGCACGGTATCGCCGGGAAAGGCACCACGTGCCGCGAGATCTTTTTGTGCACCTTCCCGCGCCATCGCAACTCGGTCAGGCTCCCCTTCGCCCAACGCCCCGCCAGCGCCGCTTCGCTGCGAATGCGCGCCATTGTCGACGCGACTTAGGCGGGGCGCGCGCGCGCCCACGGTGCCGGGCGTGAGATCGTAGGATGCGTCATGGCCAATGAGGCGGCGGCGCGGCGCATTGTAGTCTTCGGCCAGAAGCTCGGTCATCGGCACGTTAGTAAAGTTCGGATCGCCATACCAAGCCTCCCGGTCCGCGAAGGCGAGTTTCAATGCCTCCACGACCGTGTGGACGAATTCGCCGCCATTGGTGTTGAGAGGTGCAAGATCGAATTCCTTGAGGAGTGCGAGGGCTTGAAGAAAGACCGGGCCTTGGCCCCAGGGACCGGTTTTGGCGACGGTGTAGCCGTGGTAGTCGTAGCTCAAGGGTTCTTCGACCGACGCTTGCCAGCTCGCCATGTCCTCGGCGCCAAGCACGCCCTTGTGGCGGCGGCCGGAGCTGTCGAGGACATGCTGGGTGCGGCAAAACTCGTCAATCGCATCCGCCACGAAGCCCTGATAGTAGGCTCGATGTGCTGCCTCGAATTGCTCAGCACGGCCGCGGCTCGCCGCCTCGGCCTCCTCGAGAATACGCTCGAAGGTATTGGCCAAGGTCGGGTTGGTCATCGCCGTTCCTGCTTCGGGGGCCGATCCCGCCCTGAGAAAGAGGGCGGCCGAGCTTTTCCATTCTTCCAGGAAGAGTGGTGCTACGGCGGCGATCGCATCGCTCAGGGTCGGCGTGACCGGCCATCCCCCTCTTGCGTAGGCCATCGCGGGCTCGAGCACGTCGCGGAGCTTGATGCTGCCGTAGTCGCGCAAGAGCCGCATCCAGCCGCCGAAGGCACCCGGGATCACGGCCGCGAGCAAGCCGGTGCCGGGAACGAGGTCGAGGCCAAGGGATCGGTAATGGGCGATCGTGGCACCCCGAGGGGCGGGGCCTTGTCCGCAGACGACTTCAATTCGCCTTGTCCGGGCTCTCCAGAGCAGGATCGGCGCGTCGCCGCCCGGCCCATTGAGGTGGGGTTCGATGACTTGGAGGGTGAATGCCGCCGTCGCCGCCGCGTCGAAAGCGTTCCCGCCCTTCTCGAGTGTCGCCATTGCGACACTGGCGGGAATCCAGTGAGTCGAGGAGACGACGCCGAAACTTCCCTTGATCTCAGGACGCGTGGTGAACATCGGGGCCGGACTCCTTCCACCAGGCCGGTCTTGGGCTGAGGCGGGCCCTGGGCTGATCGGAATTTAGGCGAAACTATCGGGCGAGACTATAAGGTGGCGCGCTATGGCCGGCAACGGACGGTGGCTATGGCGCCATGCGCTCGCTAATGCAGGGCCATGCCGTTTCCGATAAGATCGCGCCCACAACAAGAGAGGTGCGACGTGAATATCGAACGACCCTACCTGCTTTTCCTGGGCGATGCCCATGACGACCTCGCGGCCAAGACCGCGCGCGGAATCAAGGATTGGCGGCCCGATTGGTGTCTCGGTCAGTTGCGCCTCGACGGCTGCAAGACGACCGTCGGCCTTCCCGACCTCTCTCTCGAGGAAGCGGCTGTAAAGGGTGCGAAGACGCTCATCATCGGGGTCGCCAATCGCGGCGGCGTCATTGGGCCTAGCTGGGCCAAGACCCTGTTGCGCGCCGTCGAACTCGGCCTCGATCTCGCAAGTGGCCTCCACAGCCGACTTGAATCGGTGCCCGGCCTCGTCGAGGCCGCGGCGAAGCACAAAAAGCTGCTTCACGACGTGCGTCATCCGAAGCAGGAATTCCCGCTCGGCACAGGCGAGAAGCGGCCGGGCAAGCGGCTGCTGGCGGTCGGCACGGATGCGTCGATCGGCAAGATGTACACGACCCTGGCACTCGAGAAGGAATTGCGCGCGCGCGGCATCAAGGCCGATTTCCGCGCAACCGGCCAGACCGGTATCCTGATCGCGGGTGGGGGCGTGTCGATCGATGCGGTCGTCTCCGATTTCATTCCGGGTGCCGTCGAATATCTTTCGCCGGCAAACGATCCCGACCATTGGGATTTGATCGAAGGGCAGGGCTCGCTCTTCCATCCGTCGTTTGCGGGCGTGACCTTGGGTCTCATTCACGGTGCCCAGGCGGACGCGCTCGTCCTTTGCCATGAGCCGACGCGCACGCACATGCGCGGATTGTCCAAGCAGCCGATGCCGGGTCTCGAAGAAACGATCGACCTCTGCATCGGGACCGCACGGCTCACGAACAAGGCGGTGAAGTTCGTCGGCGTGAGCATCAATTCCTCGAAGCTGGCGCCGGATGCGGCCGAACGCTTTCTCAATGAGACCGAGGCCAAGTTGAAGCTGCCGACCGTCGATCCGATCCGGACGGGCGTCGCCCGCATCGCGGATCAGCTCCTGAAGGGTTGAGCTCGTGCGCAAGCTTTCCGTCCGGCATGAGCGCTTTCCGATCCGCGGAGTCTTCGCGATTTCGCGCGGCTCGCGCACCGTCCAGGATGTCGTCGTCGCCGAGATCGCCGAGGGCGGCGTTCACGCGCGCGGTGAATGCGTGCCCTACCCGCGCTATGGCGAGACGATCGAAGGTGTCGTCGCGGATATCGCCGCCCGTGCTGACGCCATTGCAGCAGGGCTCGATCGCGCGAGCCTCCAGGAGGCGATGGCGCCGGGTGCAGCACGGAACGCCCTCGATTGCGCGCTCTGGGATCTTGAAGCCAAGCGCGCGATGGCGCCGGTTTGGCGCCTTGCGGGGTTGCCGGAACCAAAGCCCATCGTCACCGCCTTCACCTTGAGCCTCGCTTCGCCGGAGGCGATGGGACTGGCAGCACGGGAGAATGCCGACCGCCCGCTCCTCAAGATCAAGCTCGGTGGCGATGGCGACCTGGCGCGGCTCGAAGCCGTGCGCGCCGAAGCCCCGCGGGCACGGCTTATCGTTGACGCCAACGAGGCCTGGGTGGGCGAATCCCTGTCCAAGTTCCTGCCCGAGATGGTGCGGCTCGGCGTGTCGCTCGTCGAGCAACCGCTTCCCGCCGGAAGCGACGAGGCACTGGCGCGGGTGGCCCATCCGGTCCCGGTTTGCGCCGATGAGTCCTGTCACACGAGCGAGGATATCGGGAAGCTCGTCGGTCGCTACGATTTCGTCAACGTCAAGCTCGACAAGACGGGCGGGCTGACCGAAGCGATCAAGCTGATCGACGCCGCGCGTGCCGCGAAGCTCGGCATCATGGTTGGCTGCATGGTGGGAACGTCGCTTTCCATGGCGCCGGCGACACTCCTCGGCAGTGCGGCGCGCTTCGTCGATCTGGACGGCCCGCTTCTTCTCGCCGAGGATCGGCCCCACGGCCTCCGCTATGAGGATGGCCGCGTCTTTCCGCCGGCAGCGGCACTTTGGGGCTGAGCGCTTGGCACAGCTCGGGATGCGATGGCTGGGATAGGGCGTCGAGGGGAGGATGGCGATGGATACAGCTCGCAAGGTCGAGCTAGAAGGGCTTCGAAGCTGGATCGGTCGGCGCGAGGAGGCGTGCGATATCCTCCTGCCCCTTCACGTGGCGGGGCTCGAGGCGCTGCTCGATCGCGCCAGCACCCTTCCGCGGGACGGCGAAATCGCACCCGCTGGCGTGCATTGGCTCATCAGGCCCCACTGGGTCCCGCAATCCGCACTCGGCGCAGACGGTCATCCCGAGCGCGGCGATTTCGCCCCGCCCGTGCCGCTGCCGCGCCGCATGTGGGCCGGCAGCCGGCTCGACTTCACGAAACCCTTCCGGGTCGGCGACACGGTCACCCGGCAGTCGGAGATTGTCGACGTCGTGGTCAAGGAAGGGCGCGGTGGCGCCCTCGTTTTCGTGAAGGTGCGCCGCGCCTATCGCGCACGCGACGGCCTCGCAATGACGGAGGAACAGGATATCGCCTATCGCGAGTCGCCGGACCCGTCGCGCCCACCGCCAACCCCCGAAGCAGCGCCGCCCGACGGGCCGTGGCGTCGTATCGTGACGCCCGATCCGGTCATGTTGTTCCGCTATTCAGCACTGAGCTACAACGGGCACCGCATCCACTACGACCATCCCTACGTGACAAAGGTCGAAGGGTATCCCGGCCTCATCGTGCATGGACCACTCCTCGCAACAATTCTCCTCGATCTCGTTCGGCGCGAAGCGCCCGGCGCAACGCTCGAACACTTCGCCTTTCGCGCAATGGCTCCTGTGTTCGACACCGCATCTTTCACCGTTACGGGTGCGCCAAACGCCGACGGCCGTGGCGCCGTCGTATGGATAAAGCGTGCCGACGGCGCCTTGGCGATGCGCGCGGAGGCGACGTTCAACACGCAGCGCTGACGGCCGTCACCGAGGGCGGCGGGCGGGATGCGAGTACCGAGCGTCCGCGAAACGCTTGTCATGGCAACGACCTCATCCTGACCTCCTCCCACCTTCCCTTAAGTGGTGAGGGCTTTCATATCCAACCTCCCCACCTGAGGGGGAGGTCGCGAGCGTCAGCGAGCGGGTGGGGGGTGCTGCGTCCGAGCTTGGAACGTGTTGTCAAGCGATCGAAATCGACCCCCCACCCAACCCTCCCCCTCAAGGGGTGAGGGCTTTCATATTCACCTCGCCACCTGAGCGCGAGGTCACGTAACTCCATTTCGCGATTCCAAGCGCTAGGTCGCGATCGAACGAACCTCGCGCACGAACCGCTCCACCTCTTCCTCGCTGTTGTAGTAGTGGACAGAGGCGCGCACGATTGAGTCGAGCCCGCGTGCGTCCATGTCGAGCCGTGTCGAGAACCGGGTCGATACGGTGACGTTGATGCGCTTTGCCGCAAACACGCGCTTGATCTCGGCCGGATCCTTGCCTTCGACGGTGAAGGTCACGATGCCGCAGCGCTCCGCCCCGACGTCGCGGACAAGGACCCGAGGAATGTCGCCGAGCCGCTCGCGCAGCAAGGCGCCAAGTGCGCGCACGCGCGCGTAGATGGCGTCGAGCCCGATCGCAAGCGCATAGTCGGTCGCGACTCCCAACCCGATCTTGCCCGCATAGTTGCATTCCCAATTCTCGAAGCGGCGCGCATCGCCGCGCATCTCGTAGCGATCGGCGGCGATCCAGCTCGCGGCATGAAGGTCGATCATCGGCGGTTCGAGGCGTGCGATGAGGTTTCTACGCACGTAGAGGAATCCGACCCCTCGCGGTCCGCGCAGATATTTCCGTGCCGTTGCCGAGAGCGCGTCACAGCCGATCGTCTCGACGTCGAGCGGCATTTGCCCAACTGACTGGCAGGCATCGAGGAGGTAGGGCACGCCCCATGCCTTGGCGACGCGGCCGACCCCAGCCGCGGGGTTAACGAGCCCGCCGTTCGTCGGCACGTGGGTCACGGAGATAAGCTTCACGCGCTCATCCATCATCCGCTCGAGCGCTTCGAGCGAGAGCTGTCCGGTTTCATCGTTCGGCACGACCTCGATTTTGCAGCCCGTGCGTTTCGCGACTTGGAGGTAGGAGAGATAATTGCTTGCATACTCGGCAACCGCGGTCAGGATCCGATCGCCCGCGGCGAACTTGAAGCCATAGAACGCCATATCCCAAGCCCGGGTGGCATTCTCGACAACAGCGATTTCGTCGGGTGCGCAATTGAGAAGGTGGGCGATGGCCGCATAGGTGTGTTCGAGCTTCGCGTGCTGTCGCTCGGCGGCTTCGTATCCCCCGATTTCCGCTTCAAGCTCGATGTGGTCGAGAAGCGCCTTGGTCACGGGCCTCGGCATGAGTGCCGCACCGGCATTGTTGAAGTGGAGCACATTGGCGGCACCGGGGGTGTCCTGCCGTGCCTGAGCCAGATTAACAGCCATTCATTTTCCTCCCCATGCCCATGGTGCTGGATGAAATCCATTTCTCCGGCCAGGGTCAAACATATTTGCCAGGGTCAAACATATTTGAGAGCCACACATATTTGGCATCGCACAGCCGCTCGGCATGTCCGCTGGGCATATCCGCTCGCTGCCCAAGAAATGCCGCAATGTGGCGCGCAGGCTCCTCCCGCGTGGGCCGTAAAATGTGTGTTGACTGAGATAAAGCCGCCCTGAAAGGAGGGTGTCATGAAGTCGCTGAAGTTTGCCCTGGGAAATCGCGCTCGGACGATCGCTGCGGCCGCCTTGGCCGCCGCTGTCCTGGGTGCGGCTTCGATACAGCCGGCCGCTGCCGACGAGGGGCGCCATTTCTTTCACGGCCCGTTCATTCACGGCCCGTTCATTCACGGCCCATTCATTCACGGCGCCTTCTTTCCCGGACCCGTGATCGTGGCGCCGGTTCCTGTCTACGGCTATCCAGCACCGCCGGTCGTATACGCTCCGCCCCCGCCTGTGGTCGTTGCCCCACCGCCCGTGGCCTACGTGCCAGGGCCCGTCGCCTACGCGCCGGCACCGTTCATTGCCGCCCCGGCCATCAACATCGGCGTCGGATTTCACATTCGATAGGAGCCGACGCCAGCCGGCAGGTTTGGAATATCAATGGGGCGGTCCGTCGGGACCGCCCCAAAAGTTTTCCCCGAAACGTTCCTTCCCAACGCCGAAGCTTCAACTTCGTGGCTTGTAGCTCGCACCCGTCCGCAGCGTCCATTCCACGATGCGGCGCATGCAGCGTCCGAGGACGTCATTGTAGCTCTCCACGATCTGCTCAAGCTGGTCGCCGCCCGCGGCTTGCGTGTAGTCGCAGGTGCGGTCGGCAATGATATCGCGCTCCGGCATCTTGATCAGCTTGGCCACGATATGCACCCGAGGCGATGGGCCCTCCGGCGTATACTCGACCTCGAAATTCCGGATTTCGGTCTTGAGGAGGAAGTCGGCGCGCAAGCCGACGGATTCGCGACCGACCGCCACGATCTTTCCCGTATTCTCGAAGGACGAAACGAGCAGCGTTTGTATCATCGAGGGTACTCGATCCGTCCAGGCTGCGGCGGCGTAGTAATCCAAATTAAGCGGTGAGCGTTGGACGGCGATGCGAACCGTATCGAGGCTCGCGGGTGCTGACGGCATCTCGATGATGAGCTGCCAATTCACCGTCGGCAGATCGGTGTCGAACGTCGTCTTGGGATTGAGGGTGAAGAGCCGCGGCGGTGGTCCTTCGCCCGGCAGTTTCACATCGCATCCCGCAAGAGCGATGGCGACGCCGACCACCGCAAGAACGCTTGCGCACTGCGTAAACACGCCTCGAACACGTGCAGCGCGCAAGCGGTCGATCCGGATCGGTGCTCGGTACGTCTTTTGCCGCGAACGCCGACCCAGGGAGCGAGCCCTCGTGAGCATGCCTGTCGTACTTGCGCTCATCGTGCCGGCACTCCTTGCTGCTGGTTGCCGAAGAAGAAGCGGGCGGGATCGGCCTCGATCTTGTTGGCTAGGCGCGTGATCGACTCGGCCATGGTGCGTGCATCGATTATGAACTGGGTCAATTCGTATAGCCCCTGATTGGTGAAATCCTTGATCGGGCGGCGGTCCTCGGCAACCAGGCCATTGAGCTCGTCCGATAGTCGATTGATCGACTGTGCGGCGTGATGCAAGTCGCCGGCGACTTGCGTCGTCTGTTCATTTGCGTTGTCCGCCAGGCGCTTGACCGAGCCGAGCGTTGCATCGGCGTCGATTGCGTCCGTATTCAGATTCTTGATCAGTGTGTCGAGGGAGGCGGACGTGCTTCTCAGTTGATGGATGGTCGCAGCGGCATCGTCGATTGCGGCCTGGATTTGGTCATCTTTTGCCGCGACGGCGCCGGTCACCGACCTGATGTTTTCGAGCGTGTCCGAAAATGCCTTGAGATTGCGCTCGTTGAGCGCCTCCGAAGCACGCTCGAGCAGCTTCGGCGCCGAGCTGAATACCTTCTCGAGCTGCGATTCGCGGGACGCGATGGTCGCAACCCTCTTGCCTGGCTTGGGCTTGAGCAGAGGCGAGGCCTGACTACCGCCCGAGAGCAGGATATAGGCCACCCCTGTCAGGCCGGTCGTCTCAAGCGACGCTTCGGTATCCAGCTTGACCGGCGTGCCGCTCTGTATCTCCATGGCGACCTCGATCTGCTCGGAATTGTCCGGGTCGATGTTCAGGCGCGTGACGGTGCCAACCGGTATGCCGCGATATCGCACCACGCCGCCGACCTGGAGGCCGGTGACCGAGCCCGTGAAATACGTTCGAAATTCCGTATACGACAGACTCGTAGCACTCCCCGTGAGCCAAATCACGAACAGGAAAAGCCCAACCACGAGGGTAAGTACGAATCCGCCGACGATCAGATAGCTGGCTTTGGTTTCCATCTAAGATCCCGTCATAAGAGAAATCGGCCGGTGGCTCCTATTGATGAATTGCCGCGCGGCCGCGCGGCCCGTGAAAGTAGGCTTGTATCCACGGATGGGAGTTTTTCATCAGCTCGTCGAGGGTTCCGATGATCGTCTTCTTGTCAACCAGCACCGCGATACGGTCGCAAATCGCGACGAGGCTGTCCAGATCGTGGGTAACCATGACGACGGTCAGCTTGAGGCTTTGCTGCAACTCGCGGATGAGCGAATCGAAAGCCGCTGCCGCGATCGGATCGAGCCCCGAGGTCGGCTCGTCCAGGAACAGGATCTCCGGGTCGAGGGCGAGTGCGCGGGCAAGGCCCGCACGCTTGCGCATTCCGCCCGAGAGTTGACTAGGCGTCTTGCCGCCGGCTTCCCGCGGCAATCCCACCATGTCGATCTTCACGGCGCAAAGCTCATCGATCAGGGCGGGCGAAAGTGCCGTGTGCTCCTTGAGCGGCACGGCGACATTCTGCGTAACCGTCAGAGAGCTGAAAAGAGCGCCGTCCTGGAACAACACGCCCCACCGCTCTTCGAGTTTTCGCAACGCGGCGTCGTCAAGTTTCCGCGGCTCCTCGCCGAACACCTCGATCCGGCCCGCAACGGGCTTGTTGAGCCCTATGATCGTCCTCAGAAGGACCGATTTGCCAATGCCCGAACCGCCGACGATCCCCA
>DATDHA010000105.1:0-9337 GCA_036521815.1 Alphaproteobacteria bacterium
AGAAGGCGCGGCCCTGGCCCCTGACCACGATGGCATGGATCGTGGGGTCCGTGCTGAACGCCGCCATCGCCTCGCCAACCGCTTCGATGAATGGCGCGTCGAAGGCATTGAGGACATGAGGGCGATTGAAGGTCAGGATGCCGACGCGACCGTCGATCTCAGTCAGAACCAGGGCCTCGCCCCCCTCGCCCGCGCGGGGGTCAGGCTGCACTGCGGTCCTCCGCGTCCAATTTGCGCCAGATCGTGCGCACGTGCTCGCGCAGGACAAGCGCTTCTTCCCACCGGTTCGAGAGCTCGTAGCCGTCGGGCCCGGTGATCGCGTAGTCGCGCGGGCCGAGTTCGCAAAGGAAGTTGAGAGATGCGCCAGGCGCTGCACGCCACCGCCACATCCGGAACCCCTCTTCCCACCAGCCCAGGAACAAATCGAGATATTTGCGGTGCTGGGGAAAGCCGATCGGCACCTGGACCTGCTCGCGCGTCGCAATACGGCCCTGGAACGATTCCGCACGCCCCATGATGCGGCGGATCAGCTCGTGCATCGACTGAGGCACGGGATAGTCGAACTCGCGCCCGACCACGTAGTGGGAGAGATCGGCACTCAACGTCATTTCGGGCACGGCGTCGAGGAGCTGGAGCGTTGCGAACAGATCGTTGGTGAGGCAATTGCGGTGGGTTTCGAAATGGATTTTGACACCCGCAGTCTCGGCCATCTCGATCCAGCGACGGACCACCGGAATCATTCCCTCGACACTGATCGGCATCACCTTGCCGATGACGTTGACGAAAGGAACCTTGAACTCCTTGGCCATCTCGAGCACCGGCGCCAAGGCCGAGACCGCACCCGGAAACGCGATGAGCAGGCAGCCGAGCTTGTATTTTTCATAGAGCGGCTTCGCCCGGTACGCGGTCGCGACGTCGGTGGCGCCGAAATCGATCGCCATGCCGTCATAACCGGCGGCGGCCACCATCTCGAACGACTCCTCGAGGCTTCGCTCTTTGCCGTCGGGTCGGCGAAGCTCCATCGCCCAGAGCGACTGGTAAATCTCGAGCTTCAGTGCCGGCTCCTTCATCGCACCAGTTCGCTCACAGTATTGGCTCGCTCATAGCATTGGCTCGTTCACAGCACTGGCTCGGTCATCGCACCGGCTCAAGCTCGTCGGCGTCCCGCCAGAGAGTCCGCGCGATGGTGGCGTGGGTTTCGAGATAGCCGCCCGTCGGAACCGGCGCGCCGAGACGCTCTTCGATTTCGCGATGGAGCTCGCCCAAGCGGTGGAACGGCACACCCGGGAAGTTATGGTGGGCCGTATGGTACGACATGTTCCACATCAGCCAGCGCATCAAAAGCGGCCCCTTGAGGGTGCGCGTGTTCTTGAGGACATCCGGTTCATGCGTGAGGCAAGTATGCTCGCCGACGTTCTGAAGCTGATGGACCACCTTGGTCAGGAGCATCGGTGCGAGCCAGAACTTGATCGCGGCCCAAGAGCCGAAGGCCAGGGAGAGGGCCGCGATCGCGAGATAGCCCGCCACGTGCCAGCGTGCCTCGACGATCACCGTGCGTCGCTGCTTCTCGTTCAGCCAATAGGCGTAAGGCGGGGCGATGCCGAAGGCGAGCCGAATGGTCGAGCGCATGCGGCCGTACCAATAGCTGACGCCGAAGAGGTTCAAGAGGTACGAGCCGAACGTATAGGGTGCCCGGATCAGGAGCTCGGGATCCTTCTCCCAGCTCTGGGTGTTGCGATGATGGGTGAAGTGGAACCAGCGGTCCCAAATGAACGGATAGATCACGACGAAGCCGATTGCCTCGCCCGCCACCTCGTTGAGCCAACGCGATTTGAACGCCGTCCAATGGCTCATCTCATGCTGGCCGGCATAGAGGCAGTTGATGAGGATGCCGTGCGCGATAAAAACCGGCACGCCCCACCAGCTCCCCCAGCTCGACGCGAGGAGGATGCCCGTCACAGCGATTGCGCCAAGTTGGCTACCGAGCTGGGCGAGGCCGCGCGCATCGGAGCGGACGCTCAATTCCTTGAGCCGCCGCGAATCGATAAGCGTCAGCCCGCGCTTCGATACCCAATCCTCCATGACGCCTTCACCCCGATGACTGTTCCAGACCCGCGCTTGCGCGAAATTGCGGTCGGTGACAGGTTCCAAAGCCCCAGCGAATTTCGGCCCGCTTATGCTCGAGGATCAAGATGCTTCGCCCCAAGAAACATCCGACGCGAAACACCGGCGTCGACGCTTGCTCTCTTGTGCCGCGCGAGCGCGACGCCAGCCAGCGATCTCGAAGGGTGAGCCGAATTTCCGAGCAGACCCCTTATCTCCTGGCAAATATAAACCAGGCTAAACCGCTGCGGATACCCCATTTGCCAGGTTGGAAATAATAACACGACGACGTTGTTATTTGTAGAAACAGGCCGAACCCGATTGGGCGGCGGCCGGCATCTACTTTGCCGAATATGCTTCAGCCGGGCGGCGTTGGAATCCACCACTCCCGGCCTCGGGGCGTCGTGACGTATTCCGGCCACCGGAAATGAATCGGCGGCGGATAGTCGGCGAGCGGGGCGATCCATTTCTCCCCACGCATACCGCCCCCGGTCCGCTCGATGAATTCGCGCCGTGCGGCTTCGCGAGCACCCTCGTCCTCGAGGAGGCGAAGTGCGGTGAGTGCGATGGTCTTCGCAGCACATGCGACTGTCGGGTCGATCGTCGCGGGAATCCCGCCGAGCGCGTTCATCACCCAATCGGGATAGCGATAGCCGGGGGGCGCCTTAAGTGCCGGGCGGGCGACATAGAGCCGCGCCGTGGGTGCGTGCCAGCACATGTCGGTGTAATCGTCGGAGGTCGAGTTCGCTTGGGAAGGTGGGAGATCGAGGCGCAGGATCCGCTCGGCCTCCTCCGGTGCGATAAGCCGCTCGCAGGCATCGAGAAGGGGTGCTTCCATCGGCGTCAGCCCAAGATTGCCCTGAATCTCGCGGGCAACGGCGCGCGCGGCCTCGTCCCATTTCGGCGCTCCGACCGCGGTCAGGGATTCGAAGGTCATCCGAGCCATCGCGTGATTAGGGAGGCCGGGACGCGATTTGCAGACCCAATAACGCTCATGCCGGCACTGGGTCATGCGCGCGGCCGCCGCGGCGTTCCGGTCCAGCACGGCCGTCACCTGCTCGGCCATTTCTATCGTCGGCACGCGGATCATGTACTGGATCTCGGCAAGACCGGCCGGCAGATTGTCGGCCGTCGCCTGCCCCGCGGTCAGGATCGCCTCGCTGACCGACCACCCGCCTTGATGGGGCAGCATCGAGTCGCGCAAGGCCTTAGAGCTCAAATACATGAGCATCAACGCGTCGTTCGCACCGGGCGGGCGTGCCGCCGTACGGGCCTGGGGCATGGGTGCCGCCTCGCCGCCGGACGGCTCGGCTTCCGATGATTCGTAGACGAAGCGGTAAATCATCCCGTACGCGGCGCCGCAATGGGTGTTCCAGCGCACCGTGTTGCAGAGGGGAAGCATGAAGTGGGGATGGAAGGAGATCATGGCGGCAAGGCCGTCGTAATAGCCCTTCGCCGCATGGATGGGTTTCGAGCCGCGGACCTTCTCGGCCGGCTCGCCTGTAAAGCGCAGCGTGCCGGGGATGCCGTGCCGCTCCATGGCCGCTTTGCAGGCTAGGAGGCCCCCGAGGCTGCCGATGCCGAGGGCTGAATGGGGATCGGTATGGCCGCCCGCATGTTCGCTGAGCCCCGGACGCGGCCGCTTCACCGTGGCGATGTCCTGGCAGTTGCCCGGCACGGCGTCATATTCTGCATACATGCCGATCGCGGGTCCGGCACCGCTCGACCATTCGGCGCAGAACGCGGTCGGCATGCCGCCCGAACCTTCCTCGACTGAAAATCCTTCCCTCCGCAGTTGGGCGATGTACCACGCGGCGGAGTCATATTCGCGCCAAACGGTCTCGCCGAGTTCGAATATACGGCGCGTCCAGGCCGAGAGGTCTTGCCCGCGCGCGCCCACATAATCCAACGCGGCTTTCTGGGCTGGGGTGATCATGGAACCCGCGGCTCCTTCATCCGTCGCGTGAGAGGCCGTCGCACATCCGATCGATGGCGCTATCTTACCTGGAATTCAGCCGTCCCAGGCGACCGGAATGAAGCCAAGCCCCCTTGGGACGGTTGGGCACGAAGCTGGCTTCAAAGACATGGCTGGCGCGTCAATGAATCCGCGCCCCGGCAAGTGATGGGTGTTAGCGGTGGAACAGCGAGGCCGCGTACCTCAGGACCGGCTGCATATCGGCCGGAAGCACGTCTGCTTCGTAGATTTCGAGATAATTGACATGCCGGCCAGCACTGTTCGGCTTCATCCCTTTATCGATTGATCTTCTCAAAGCCAGAGGAGGATCGCCCTCCGCACCCATGATTTTGCTGGCGATGTCGTCTTGGGAACCACTGCGCATTTCAAGCCCTGTGATAATTCGTCCGCTGTAGCCAATGACAAAATCGGTGTTGTCAGGCGCTTCGACCGGGGCGTGCCCGGCGTGAAGATCGCTCCACTGAATCGCAAGCCGGTTTCCAATAGCCCGCATTGCCCGGTCGATGATTTCTTCCTTTGCGCGCAAATGCGCGGGACGACCCTTTTCCCCGGGCCCGAGAATCGGGAGACCGGGAGCAGCCAAAGAAATGCACTGATTGGGAAAGGTGCTGGCGTAGAAGTGAAAAGCGTCTTCCCACGCGCTCAGATATTTGGCGGGCGTATAAGAGTGCTTGAGCCACAGCTTATGAGCCGCCGGCGAGTTCGGTAAGGACATCTCCACGGAAACCGAGGTCGGCCCGGCGGCCGCGATCATTCTGAATGCCGGCGATCCGCCGTACCTTGCACTTAGCTGTTTCATGAATGCGAACCAGCGCTCGAGGTACACGCGATCCCACGGCATCGGGAGCGTCTCAGGCGTGCCCTTGCCAGGCCCATATTGTATCTCGAATTGATCGCTCTCAGTACCTTGGAGCGCCCAGGGCGGAGAGAAAAAGCCTGGGAACATGATGAGATGTACCCATTTTTTCGACGATTCCGCAGCCGCGAACAACGCATCCAGCTTCGACCAATCTGGCCTTCCTTGGGCCGGCTCGATATCGCGCCAATTGACCTGCACCGCGACGCCGCTCATGAAGGGATTGTTCAAAACTTGGAGATTCATGGATTGATAATTTTTCTCGCCCGACGGCAGAAGGACGACGAGCCCGCTCGGTACCGCGTCCCCCGTCAATGCGCACCGTTCCACCTCGCGGCGTTCGAGGCCCTGATTGGACTGAGCACGGGCCGGCAGCAAGGCCCATGACATAAGGCATATGCCGAGCAGAATCCGAACCACGCAGCGAAATCGTGAAATGCACGTGCAGTGCTGTGCTCGTTCAGGCGGGTTCGCGAACGGGGTGCCGGTGCGCGCGCCGCCCACGAGGTGCCACTCGCGCGCTGGTAGCGCAACAAAATCCAGGGCGGCTTTCGGGGCTAGGGTGATCATCGAATCCGCGGCTCCTTCATCCGTCGCGTGGGAGGCCGTCGCACATCCGATCGGTGGCGCCATATTACAACGTGCTGGAGAATTTGCCGCATTCGTCGGGAGGGCGGCGTCGGGAGGGCGGCGCGGCGCGCTTTGCGCGGCTACTTCTGCGTGGCGCAAAGAGGCGGCCAGCGGCCGCCGGGCGCTTTGCGCGGCTACTTCTGCGTGGTGCAAAGAGGCGGCCAGCGGCCGCCGTAGATCGGGCATCCCGGATCGCACTATTGCAAATCGCGGAATCCGCACGATATCTGACGCCGCCGCGCAAAGAAGCGGCCGGCGACCTGACCCATCGGGCAGGTGGCCGCAGGGGGGTCCTTCACGAAGGCCGGTCCGCTGCCTACATATATAAGTGCGGGTGCCCATGAGGGGCCCGCGGCTCTTGCCCGCCTCGCGGAGGGGGTAGACAGAAGGGAGCGAAAATGAACCTCGATTGCTTTGAGCGTCGCCTTGCGCCCGCGACCCGAATTGGGGCCGGCTGGCGAGGAAACCAGCGCTTCACAGATCGGCGCTTCACATTTAGGCAAATCCAGGCGGTTGAGAAGGAAGGCGAATGTATCGCCACCTGCAATGTGCATCCGTTCCGAGGCAGTGCGTCCATCGCCGTGCCAGCCACCCGAGCCGGTGCGGGAACGGCATGAAGCGGAACCGATCGAGACAAGCAATTTAGCCCAAGGAATCTAGCCCAGGGGAACCTAGCCATGTCGCCAAAGTCAGCGTCGCTGCACATGTGGGTGGAGGCTTCCGAGCTTCTCGACCGCGCCGAGCGGCTTCACCGCCGGTTCTTCGAGTTCGGCCACGGGGTCTCTCAACATTGCTGGGAGCCGCCCTGCGACGTCGTCGAGACCGACGAGGGCGTCTTCGTCGAAGTCGCCCTTCCCGGAGTCGATCCGGAGCAGCTTGAGGCAGGCTTCGTGGCAGGCGGACTCCTGGTCGCCGGCGAACGGCGCCCGCCGCCGGCGGGCCGGCAAACCGTCGTGCGCCGACTTGAGATTCCCTATGGCCGCTTCGAGCGCCACATCCCACTGCCAGCGGGAAGCTATGAACTCGTCGGGCGCGAGCTGGTCAATGGCTGCTTCCAGCTCGCACTCAGGAAGATCGCCTGACCCGGACGCCCAAAAATAGGTCGACAAGATCCAAATCAACGAGAGATAGACCGATGAGCAACGCATCCGAAAGCCGCACCAGCACCGCCGACACGCTGCCGGCCGACGTCGTGCCGATCATGCCGCTCCGCAATACGGTCCTGTTCCCTGCGGCGGTACTTCCATTCGACGTCGGGCGCGAGCGCTCGGTCGCGGCGGCGCAATTCGCGGCCCTCAACCAGCGCCCGTTGGGCGTGCTTCTGCAGCGCGATCCCGACACGGCCGATCCCGGGCCGAACGAGCTTCACCCGATCGGGACGATCGCCTCGGTCCTGCGCTACGTCACCACTCCGGACGGCCGGCACCACCTGATCGGCCGCGGCGAGCAGCGCTTTCGCGTGATCGAGTTCGTGGACGGGCATCCCTTCCTCGCCGCCCGCGTCGAGCGGATCGCCGAGGCCGACCTGAAGGGTGCCGAGATCGATGGGCGCGTGCTTCAGATCAAGGAGCGTACGCTCGAGGCATTGAGGCTGATGCCGGAAGCACCGGCCGAATTCGCCGTGGCGATCCAGAACACGGCCTCACCTTCCGCCCTCGCCGACCTGGTCGCGAGCATCATGGACCTGAAGCCCGAGGACAAGCAGAAGATCCTCGAATCACTCGACCTCCATGCTCGCCTCGATCTGATCGTCTGGTTCCTCGCCTACCGGCTCGAGGTGCTCCGCGTCTCCTATGACATCGGAAAGCAGACCCGCGAGTCGATCGAAGGACGCCAGCGCGAGCACGTCCTGCGCGAGCAGATGAAGGCGATCCAGAAGGAACTCGGCGAAGCCGACGATCAGAGTGCCGAAATCACCAAGCTCAAGGACGCGATCGTCAAGGCGAAGATGCCGGAGGAGACCGAGAAGCACGCGCTCAAGGAGCTCAGCCGGCTCGCCCGGATGCCGGACGCAAGCGGCGAGTATTCGATGCTGCGCACCTATCTCGAATGGCTCACTGAAATGCCGTGGTCGGTCGAGACCGGCCGGGAGATCGACATCGCCGAGGCGCGCAAGGTGCTCGAGGACGATCACTACGGGCTCGACAAGGTCAAGCGCCGCATCCTCGAATATCTCGCGGTGCGCAAGCTCAACCCGAGCGGCAAGGCGCCGATCCTCTGCTTCGTCGGGCCGCCCGGCGTCGGCAAGACCTCGCTCGGCAAGAGCATCGCGCGCGCCATGGGCCGGAAGTTCGAGCGCGCGAGCCTCGGCGGCGTGCATGACGAAGCGGAAATCCGCGGCCACCGCCGTACCTATATCGGTGCCCTCCCCGGCAACATCGTCCAGACGATTCGCAAGGCCGGCAGCCGCGACTGCGTGCTGATGCTCGACGAGATCGACAAGCTCGGACGCGGCTTCCAGGGCGATCCGTTCTCGGCTCTCCTCGAAGTGCTCGATCCCGAGCAGAACGGCACCTTCCGCGACAACTATCTCGGCGTGCCGTTCGATCTTAGCAAGGTCGTCTTCATCGCCACGGCGAACATGCTCGAGACGATCCCCGGACCGCTCCTCGACCGCATGGAGGTGATCCGCCTCTCCGGTTACACCTTGGAGGAGAAGCTCAAGATCGCCGAGCGCTACCTCGTGCCGCGTCAGCGCGAGGCGAACGGTGTCAAGGCGGAAGATTGCGAGCTGACCGAGGATGCGCTTCGCGCGATCGCCCGCGACTACACGCGCGAGGCTGGTGTGCGCAACCTCGAGCGGGAAATCGGCGCCGTGTTCCGCCATGCTGCGATGCGGATTGCCGAACGGCCAGAGGAGCGCATTCGCGTGACGGAGGACACGATCCCGTCGATCCTCGGCCCGAGCCGCTTCGAAGCCGAACACGCGCAGCGCACGAGCGTGCCCGGTGTGGTCACCGGGCTTGCTTGGACGCCAGTCGGCGGTGACATCTTGTTCGTCGAGGCGACCCGCATGCCGGGCCACGGCAAGCTGATCCTGACCGGCCAGCTCGGCGACGTGATGAAGGAGAGTGCTCAGGCGGCCCTCAGCCTCGTCAAGTCGCGGCATGAAGCGCTCGGCATCGATGCGAAGATTTTCGAGGAAAGCGACATCCACATCCACGTTCCGGCGGGGGCGACCCCGAAGGACGGGCCGAGTGCGGGTGTCGCCATGTTCACGGTGCTCGCCTCCCTTCTCACCGGCCGGACCGCGAAGGCCCACGTGGCCATGACCGGCGAGATCAGCCTGCGCGGCTTGGTGCTGCCGGTCGGCGGCATCAAGGAGAAGGTGCTGGCGGCGATGCATGCCGGGCTCAAGACCGTGATGCTGCCTTCGCGCAACCGCAAGGATTGGGACGACATTCCCGAAGAGGCGCGGAAGGCGCTCGAGTTCGTCTGGCTCGACAGTGTGGACGAAGCGCTCAAGGCGGCCCTGGAAGGTGGGGCAGATTTCGCCCGGGCCGCTTGAGGCCCCGAACCGCTTCCGCCTTGCGGTCGGGTGTGAAAAGACGCACTCTAGATGTAGACGAGCCCGCTCAGCCGGGCCATAGGAGATGAAAATGCGGAACACGAGGCCGATGCGTGGTGGCTTTAGCGCCATGTGGGTGCGCCGGGTTCTCGGCTGCCTTGCGCTTGTCGCGGCGATCTGGTGCGGAACACTCATCGCGGCCGACTGGGCTTATGCCGACGGCCGTGGCGGCTGGCATGGCGGGGGCGGCGGCTGGCATGGTGGG
>DATDHA010000106.1:0-2232 GCA_036521815.1 Alphaproteobacteria bacterium
GACGACCGGCTCCATGCGCTCAAGCGCCTTGATCCGGCTCTGCGCCTGGCGCGCCTTGCTTGCTTTGGCGCGGAAGCGGTCGACGAACGCTTGAATGTGCCTGCGCTCGGCCATCTGGCGCGAAGCCAGGGCAGCCTGATGGGCGAGGCGCTCGCGCCGGGTGCGCTCGAAGCGGTCGTAACCGCCGCTATAAAGGACGAGCTTGCCGCCGTCGACGTGGAGGATGCGGTCGACCACCTTGTTCAGGAGTTCGCGGTCGTGGCTCACCACGATGACGGTGTTTGGATAGCTTGCCAGGAAACTTTCGAGCCACATGGTCGCTTCGAGGTCGAGATGGTTGGTCGGCTCGTCGAGCAGGAGGAGATCGGGTGCGGCAAAAAGGGCCGCGGCAAGTGCGACGCGCATGCGCCAACCGCCTGAGAAATCGCCGAGCGGCCTTGACTGCATGTCCTCACTGAAGCCGAGGCCCGCGAGAATCCGTGCGGCGCGCGGCACCGCGCGATGGGCCTCGATGTCCGCGAGGCGGTGATGGATGTCGGCGATCCGTTGCGGATCGCCCGCATGCTCCGCCTCCGCGAGGAGGGCGGTGCGCTCCCGATCTGCCTTGAGCACGAATTCGACGAGCGAGCCGGAAACCGACGGCATCTCCTGAGCGACCGTGCCCAGCTTGAGCCCCGAGCTGAGCTGAATCTCCCCGCCGTCGACGTCGATCTCACGCAAGATCAGCCGCAAAAGGGTCGTCTTGCCGGCACCGTTCTTGCCGACCAAGCCGACGCGGGCGCCATCGGGAATCGTCGCGGACGCGCGTTCGAAGAGGCTGCGGCCGGCGATCCGATAGGTGAGGTCGGCGATCTGGAGCATAGGCGGGGTCTCGGACGCGGATCTTTCAACGCTGGGTGATACAGTGGTTGCCCTCGGCACTCAAGCTGTCTATAAGCCCGGCCCAGATTGGGCTCTACCAAGTTGGGATTCATTCGACCCATCAGCCGATTCAGCGATTTTTAGGGGCGAGTTTCCATGGCTGTCGAGCAAACCCTGTCGATCATCAAGCCCGATGCCACGCGCCGCAACCTGACCGGCCAAATCAACGCGCGTCTCGAAGCCGCGGGGCTCAGGATCGTCGCGCAGAAGCGCCTATGGCTTACCCGTGCCCAGGCAGAGCGGTTTTACGCCGTGCATAAGGAGCGGCCGTTCTTCAAGAGCCTCTGCGAATTCATGACCTCGGGTCCCGTCGTGGTCCAGGTCTTGGAGGGAGAGGGTGCGGTCGCCAAGAACCGCGACGTGATGGGGGCGACCAACCCGGCGAACGCCGCACCGGGTACCATCCGCAAGGACTTCGCCGAGTCGATCGAGGCGAATTCGGTGCACGGCTCCGACGCAGCCGAGACCGCCAGGGGCGAGATCGCCTTTTTCTTTAGCACGCTCGAACTCGTGGGATAGCAACGAATATCCGCGGGGATCCGAGGTACCGCGCCAACCTCGTCCGTCGGGGTGCCGCGTCGCACGGGTTCCCGGCGAGGTCACATCGTGCAAATTTCCGATCCTGAAAACGGGTCGGCAGGCCGGTCAGAGCAGGAAGATCGCGAGGAGTGCGAGCACCGTGATCACGGCGCCGAGGGCGAAGGTCGCCACGCGGATGAAGCTGTGCCACGTGTCGATATGCGGTTGCATGTCGTGATCGACGGCCATCGAATGTTCTCCCTTGCACGAATGCCGTTGCGGCCGTCGCTCATACTGCCCGAGAGGCGATAAGACGGGCAAGGGGCAATGTCGGCACCTATCGCCCGCCCGGCCTATCGTGGAAGTCGAGGGCATTCACGGCCGACTGGGCGTCGCGGTCGATCCGCACGCGACCGTTTTCGACGTGTACCCGGCCTTCGGCGATCAACCTGAGCGCCAGGGGGTAGCAGCGATGCTCGGTCTCGAGAACGCGGGCCGCGAGTGCCGCTGCGTCGTCGTTCGGCAGCACGGGAACCTTCGCCTGCAGGATGACCGGTCCGGCGTCGAGCTCGGGTGTCACGAAGTGCACCGTGCAACCGTGAATATGTGCGCCGGCCTCGATGGCACGCTCGTGTGTGCGAAGGCCGCGCAACGATGGCAGCAGCGAAGGGTGGATGTTGACGATTTTGTCCGCCCACGCCGCGATGAAGCCTGCCGACAAGACCCGCATGAATCCCGCGAGGCACACAAGCTCAACGCCCTTCGCGCGCAGTGCCGCATCGATGGCCGCAT
>DATDHA010000107.1:0-3230 GCA_036521815.1 Alphaproteobacteria bacterium
GTCGTGGGCGATGGGCCGACCTACATCTCATTCGACGTGGATGGGCTCGATCCAGCCTATGCGCCGGGCACGGGAACGCCGGAAGCGGGTGGCCTGACGCCGCGCGAGGCGCAACTGATCCTCCACGGGCTCAAAGGGATCGACGTCGTCGGCGGCGACGTGGTGGAGGTGGCCCCCCAATACGATCCGACCTCCAACACCGCGATGGTCGGGGCTCAGCTTCTGTTCGAGATATTCTCGCTCACGGTTCTCGGCCGGAACTTCAAGCGGCGCGGCTGAGGCGGGCGCTCGCCGGAACGACTTGAGTTGCCCCGGCGCTTCCGTGACGATGGCGGGAATTTACGCTGGAATCGGACCCGTCAGCCACGAATACCACTGCGCCAATAGTAAAGCAGCGCCAAGACACCGAAAAGTCCAGCTCCGCCGAATTGGTACCACGCGATTGTCTGGTCCTGCAGCGATTGAAAAATACCAAATCCACCAAAGAAGACGGCGAATAGGGTGAATCCCAAGGTAAGGGTCGGCACGGACCTCTTGAAGCTGCCCATGCCGTAGATGCGTTTCGCGCGTTGGGCCAGTTCATGGTGATCGCGAGCATCGCCAGCACAGCTCTCGCTGCAAACAAGCGCAAAGCTCAGATCCCTGACGCATGCGCCGCAAAGCGCCTTGCCGCAGGATTTGCACACAGCGATGGCCGGAACGGTATTGTGGGTAAAGCACAGCATCAAGGGCGCTCCCAAGTTCATGATGTGTTGGATTGGATATTCGGACGCGAACTGACGCTAGTGTGGCGAAACCGAAATTCGCCACATCTGGTTGCGGGACGGTAAGCGAATTTCGGATTCAAAGCCACACGAGTAATATTTGGAACCTAGTGTGGTCTTGGGATTTGAAGTTCCTAAACGGGACTGCCACCAAAATCATAGGAACTTCAAATCCACCACACTAGACGTCGATCTCCTTGACGAAGCGCGCGTTCTCCTGAATGAACGCCATGCGCAGCTCCGGCTTGCGGCCCATGAGCTGCTCGACGAGTGCGGCGGTCTCGCTCGCGTTGAGTTCCTTCGATTTGACGTGGCCGTTCGGGAGCTGCACCTGGAGAAGAGTGCGCGTTTTAGCACTCATCGTCGTCTCGCGAAGTTGTGGGGGCGGCATCTCGCCAAGGCCCTTGAAGCGGCTGACCTCGACTTTGCCGCGCGCACCGAATTCAGACTTCAAGAGTTCGTTTTTGTGCTTGTCGTCGCGGGCGTAGGCGATCTTGCCGCCCTGACTCAGGCGATAGAGCGGGGGGAGCGCGAGGAACAGCCTGCCGTCCTCGATCAGGCCACGCATTTCCTTGTAGAAGAACGTCATGAGGAGCGAGGCGATGTGGGCACCATCCACGTCCGCGTCGGTCATGATGATGACGCGGTCATAGCGCAGCTTGTCGGAGCTGTAGTGCGCGCCGAGGCCGCAGCCGAGCGCCTGAGCCAGATCGGCGATCTCCTGATTGCCGCGGAGCTTTTCCGCCGACGCACTCGCGACGTTCAGGATCTTGCCCCGCAAGGGCAGTACGGCCTGCGTCTCGCGGTCGCGCGCCTGCTTTGCCGAGCCGCCGGCCGAATCGCCTTCGACGAGGAAAATCTCGGTGCCGTCAGACGAGCGCCGCGCGCAGTCGGCGAGCTTGCCAGGCAGGCGCAAATTGCGCGTCGCCGTCTTGCGGTTGAGTTCCCGCGCCTCGCGGCGGCGCTGACGCTCCTCCGCGCGCTCCACGATCGCGTCGAGCAGCAGCTTCGACGTCGCGGGATCGGCCGAAAGCCAGTGGTCGAAGTGGTCCTTGAGATGCTGTTCGACGAGCTTCGCCGCCTCCGGCATCGACAGCTTCTCTTTGGTCTGGCCCTGAAAGCTCGGGTTGCGCACGAAGAGCGAAAGCATCGCCGCGGCACCGTCGACGACGTCCTCGGCAGCGATTTGCTTGGCCTTGCGGTTGCCCACCAGCTCGCCATAGGCGCGCATCGAGCGGGCAAGCGCGCTTCGCAGGCCAAGCTCGTGGCTGCCACCTTCGGGTGTCGGAATGGCATTGCAGTAGGAGTTGCAGAATCCTTCGCCGTCGAGCGGCCATGCGATCGCCCATTCGACGCGCCCTTGGCCGTCCGAGAACTTCGCCTCGCCCGCGAAGGCAAGCGGCGTGATCGTCTTGCGGTCTTCGAGCGTTGCGGTCAGGTAATCCTGAAGGCCGCCGGGGAAATGAATGGTCTCCTCGGCGGGCACGCCGTCGACGCCCTTGAGAAGCGCCTCGGCGCATCGCCACCTGATTTCGACGACGCGCGTGAGATAAGCTTTGGAGCGCGCCATGCGATAGAGCCGCTCCGGCCTGAAGCGCGCAGTTGGGCCAAAAATCTCCGGATCGGCGTGAAAGCGCACCACCGTACCCCGCCGGTTCGAGACAGCGCCCGCGTCCTTGAGCTTGCCCTTCGGCTTGCCGCGCGAATATTCCTGCACCCAAAGCTTACGGTCACGGGCGACCTCGACCGTGAGTTTGTCCGCAAGCGCATTCACGACCGAAAGCCCGACGCCATGGAGGCCGCCTGCGGTGTCGTAGACCTTGTCGGAAAATTTGCCGCCCGAGTGAAGCGTGGTGAGAATCACTTCGAGCGCTGACTTGTCCCTGAGTTTGGGATGCTTGTCGATCGGGATGCCGCGTCCATTGTCGCCTACGGCGACGAAGTTGTCGGCCTCGAGCTCGATCTCGATCCAGCTCGCATGGCCGGCGACGACCTCGTCCATCGCGTTATCGAGAAGTTCGGCCACGAGATGGTGCATTGCGCGCTCATCGGTGCCTCCAATATACATGCCGGGGCGCCGGCGCACGGGCTCGAGACCCTCGAGGACCTCGATGTCCTTCGCGGTGTAGCTGGCATCTCCCTTGCCCTTGCCGGGGCTGCGGGAGCCGAAATCGAAGAGGTCGGGCATGGCCTGCATTATGGGGGCGGCGATTGTGCGCTTCAAGGGTATGATGTAGCATATTGCAACGCATTCCACAAAATGTAGTAGTAAAGGCGTCGATGGCACTCTTATTTCGAAGCCGATAGATCAGCCGTTTTGAAGGCAGAACAGATCGCAATATGCCCATCCCTCCGCTCAAGGCCGCCCAAATCGTCCCAGCCCTCGTTTTTCTCCTCCTCGCCGCGGCCATCGCTCCGGCGCGCGCCCAAGAACTCGACGCGACACTCGACAGCAGCCGATGGGAC
>DATDHA010000108.1:0-2514 GCA_036521815.1 Alphaproteobacteria bacterium
GAGCTCGTCATGCACGGTCTGGGAGCCGAAACGATTGACGAGGCCATGGACGCGAATGATCGCGACGCCGTTGCCGGGGCGCTCGGGTGTCGTCTCTGCGGTGCTCACTTGCATGACGGTCCCGGCCTTCAAATGTGGAGAACGGAAAAGAGGATCGAAAACGCCGCATCGAGCACGATCACGAGAAAGATCGATTTGACGACCGAACGCGTCGTGAGCCGCCCCACGCTCTCCGCACTTCGCTCGACGATCAGCCCCTCATAACAGCCCACCATGGCGATCACGAATGCAAAGACCGGCGCCTTGACGATGCCGATCCAGAAGTGCGTGATCGAAACAGCGCTTTGGAGCTGTTTCAGGAATTGAATGAGGCTGAGGTCGAGTGTCGCCATCGCCATGACGCAGCCGCCGATGAGTCCCATGATATCCGCGTAGAAAGCGAGGAGCGGGAGCGTCATCATCAGCGCGTAGACGCGCGGCAGCACCAGGATCTCCATTGGGTCGAGGCCGATGGTCACCATGGCATCGACCTCCTCGTTCACCTTCATGGTCCCGATTTCGGCGGTGAAGGCGCTGCCCGAGCGGCCGGCGACCACGATGGAGGTCACCAGTATGGCCATCTCGCGCAGGATGGAGATGCCGAGGAGATTGACCACGAACACTTCGGCGCCGAACTTGCGCAATTGATCCGCACCTTGGAAGGTGATCACCACACCGATGAGGAAGCTCAGCATGCCGACGATCGGCATGGCATCGAAGCCCGTGCGCTGCATGTGGCTTAGGATCGAGACAATGCGGATTCGGCTGGGATGGCGAATGCTGCGCGCGGTCGCGATGCAAAGAAGGCCATAGAAATTCAGGAGGCTCGCCGCCTGGTGCGCCACGTCGATAACGTCTTCGCCGACTTCGGCGACGAAACGCTTGAAGGCGTTCGCCCGATGCACTTCGTGCTTTTCGACGTGGTCCGCATGCTCGGCCTGGGCCAGGAGGTGTTCATGCTCGGGCCGAACACCAGCGAGATGCACTTGAATGCCGTCCTTGGCGAGCTGCATCGACGTCCGATGAAGCACCACGGCACCTGCGGTATCAAGCCGCTCGACGCCCGCCAGGTCCATGACCACCTCGCGCACGGCTCCCGGCGAGAGTGCGTGCAACGGCCCATCGAGTGCCGGGAGCGATGGTATTGTCCATCGCCCACCCGCCGCGAAAACGAAGCGATCGCCCTCGCGCGATGCCTTGAACCAACCGTCAGCCTCAGTCATCCCGTTCCTGCCATTGTTCCGCGGTCATTCCATCGCCGCGGCTATCTTTGCGACCCGCGTTGGCTCGCGCGCGCATCCGCGAGCACGCAGAGAATCTCGAACATCATCGTAGCACCGACGATCGCGGTCATTCCGGTCGGATCGAAAGGAGGGGATACCTCGACCACATCGCCGCCCACGAGGTTGAGGCCCTTGAGGCCGCGCACCATCTGTTGCGCCTGGAAGGTCGAGAAACCGCCGATCTCGGGTGTTCCCGTCCCTGGTGCGTAGATCGGGTCGAGGCCGTCGACATCGAAGCTGACGTAGGGCGGCCCGTCGCCGACCACTCGACGCACCTCATTGGCGACCCTTTGCCAGCCGATTTCGAAAAACTCCTCGATGCGGACCACGCGCATTCCGGCGTCATACGAGAATTGCCAGTCGTCGCGCTCGTAAAGGGAGCCGCGGACGCCGATTTGGATGGTGCGCTTCGGATCGAGCACCCCTTCCTCGACGGCGCGCCGAAAGGGCGTGCCGTGGGTAAACTTGCTGCCGCCGAAATAGCTGTCCGCCGTATCGCAATGGGCGTCGAAATGGACCATGCCGACAGGCAGTTTGCGGCCAAGCGCGCGCATGATCGGAAGCGTCATCAGATGATCGCCGCCCGCCGAAAGCGGGAGTGCTCCGGCAGCCGCAACGTCGTCGTAGAAGCGCTCGATTCGGGTCAGTGAATCCATGAGGTCGATCGGATTGATCGGAACGTCACCCAGATCGCCCACTTGGCAGAGCTCATAAGGTGCGATGCCGCTCAGCGGATGGATTCGACGAATGAGGCTCGAATAATTGCGGATCTCGCGCGGGCCGTGGCGCGCTCCGGCACGGTTGGTCGTGCCCCCGTCCCAGGGTACGCCGATGAGGGCGATATCGAGCTTTCGAGGGTCGCTCTCCTGCGGAAGTCGCATGAAGGTTGACGGGCCCGCAAAGCGCGGCATGACATTGCCGGCGATCGGCTGGTTGTAGCGCACGTCGTTCGGCATCCCGCCCCCTGGCAACCCGTCCCTCGCGTGAGGTACTGGTCCGCATCCGCATCCCGCGCCGGCTGAATTAGCCGGCCGCATTATAAGTCGAATGTGATCGAAACAAAAATACTCCAAATGATTTGTTTTGAAGAAATATTAGAAATATCCGAGCTTTCATATGTTTCGCTGTTCGAAGATTTCCACTCTATAGCTGATCCATCATCGGCAAGTTGAGGCCGTGCTCGCGCGCACAG
>DATDHA010000109.1:0-5375 GCA_036521815.1 Alphaproteobacteria bacterium
GATTGAAGGCAATCTCGGCCCGGCATCTTGAAAGATGCTCGAGGGCGGGATCGACGAAGCTCGTTGAAAGCCCCTCTTTCGCCATGCACGGCCGGGCCGCGTCGCCAGATTGCCCAAAGGTCTCCATGACGACAGGCCATAAGAGCCTGGAGGCACCTTCGTCCGCGGCGGTGTTGAGTGCCGCGACCGCGAGCGGCTCCCAGAATCGCTCGTAAAGGACGCGGCGGCTGCCGACGCACGCAGCGACGGTCGAATTCGACCCTGCGAACGCGAGGCGCAGGACAGTGAGATAGTCGAACGCCGTCGTGTCGGGAACGCGCCGGCGTTTGTCGAAAATCCACCACGGGATGCGCCCGCGATTGGGCCTGACGCGCCAGCGCAAGCCGCTTCTGAGGTCGATGAACGGGAAGATCGCCTCAGGGGCCCTGTAAAGGGTGTCCTCGGCACCGATCTCGCGCAGATAGCTCATGGCCGAGCGATTGCCCGAGAGGAGCAGATGATTGCCGTTGTCGATCGAGCAGCCGAGGGTTTCGTCATAGAACGAGCGGCAGCGCCCGCCCGCTTGCCCCGCACCCTCATGCAGATGAACCGCGCGATTGCCGCCGCCGGAGAGCCGCACGGCCGCCGCAAGTCCGGAGAGGCCGGCGCCCACGATATGAACGGCACTCATCGCCGCCGCCGATCAGAAGAACCCATGGCGCACGGCGAGGCAAAGCTTCACGAGTTTCGACGGGCCGACATCGAGGTCGAGTTGCTGCCAGCCGCGCGCCACGAGGGCCTCGAGGGTGCGGCGATAGACCGACATCATGATCACGGCCGGGCGCATCGTCCACCGGTCGAGCCGGTCGAGCAGCCGCTCCGCCTCGTCATAGCTCGTTCGCGCGATGGCGGCGAGGTCATCGCAAACCTCGCCGAGATTCGGGTGCGCCAAGACGGACGCGGGATCGCTCGCCGCGATGCCGTGCTTTTCGAGAAGTTCGCGCGGCAGATACAAGCGCCCCCGGTCGGCGTCCTCCTTGAGATCGCGCAGGATGTTGGTGAGCTGAAGCGCTCTTCCCTCGGCAAGCGCAAGCTTGAGTGCGGTCTCGCTCGAATCGCCGAACGTGCGCACCGAGAGAAGGCCGACGGCACCCGCCACACGCGCGCAATAGCGCTCGAGCTTGGCAAAAGAAGGTGCGCGTATGTCCTCCATTGCGTCCATTTCCATGCCGGCGATGATGGCGAGGAAATCCTCCTTCGGGAGCCGATAAGCGTGAACCGCGTGTTGAAGGGCCTGAGTGATCAGCAATCGCGGCGTACCTGCATATAGATCTTCGATCGCGGAGCGCCACGCCTCGATGCCGTGGGCCTTTTCCTCGGTCGAATGGCCCTCGTCGGCGATGTCGTCGACTTCGCGGCAGAATGCGTAGATCGCGTACATGGCGTAGCGGCGCTCGGGCGGCAGGAGGCGCATGGCCCAGAAGAACGACGTGCCGGAGCGCCTGGTCAGTTCACGAACGTGGGTGCGCGCCTCTTCGTCGCGCGGCGGCGGAGCGAGTTCTGCTTGTGCCATCGGCCTGCACCTCAGCTCGGCTGCTTCGGATTGCGCGCGTAGGCCCGACCCTTCCAGGCCGCGCCGCGCCCGCGCCAGTAACGCAATGCCGAATCGACCGTCATCGCGGTGTAAAGAATGCCCGCCACGGGAAGCAGCGAGGCGATCGACGGCGGCTCTCCGTAGAGGGTGAGCGTCGGACGATAGGTATAGATCATGATGCCCCAGGCAAGAACGCCCGTGGCCGCCGCCGGGTGCTGCCCGAGCACACCGAGAACGCCGACCACGGGGGGTGCTACGAAGACGAACAGCATGGCGATCACGGTGCTGACCAACACGATCGGCGAATAACCGAGCTGAGCATAGGCCGTGCGTGCGACCATCGACCAGATTTCGCCGAGGGTCGCATAGGTCCGCAAGCTCTTGACGCTCGCGCTGAGGCCAAGCCAGATGACGCCGCCGCGGTCCTTTAGAAGCCGCGCGAGCGCAACGTCGTCGATGATGGCGCCGCGAATGGCGGCGATCCCGCCTGCACGCTCCAGGGCGGCCGCACGCACGAGCATGCAGCCGCCGGCGGCGGCCGCGATGCGGCTTGTTCGCTTGTTCACGAGCCGGAAGGGGTAGAGCATTTGGAAAAAATACACGAATGCCGGGATCAGCAGGCGCTCCCACCCGGTTCGGCAATGAAGCAGCGCCATGAGCGAGACAAGGTCGCACGACTCCAATTCCGCCTTCCCGACGAGCCGGCGAAGGCTCGACCGGTCGTGAACGATGTCGGCGTCGGTCAGGAGGAGATAAGGTGCGGCGAAGACGGTACTCGCATGCCGAATGCCCTGGTCGACCGCCCACATCTTGCCCGTCCATCCCTCCGGCAGCGCAGCACCCGATACGAGGGTCAAGCGGTCCCCAGCACCGAGCTCCCGTGCGGCATCTCGCGCCTCGGCCGCCGTCGCGTCGTCGCTCTGGTCATCGACCAGTACTATGGCAAATTTCCCAGGATAATCCTGGGTCAATAGCGAAGTCAGGGTTTGGCCGATCGAAGCCGCCTCGTTGCGCGCCGGAACGATTGCAACGACGTCGGGCCAAGTGGGGAGCCCCGGTGCCTCGGCTGGAAGGCGTTGGTTCGCGCGCCAGAAACCGCCGCGCGCCGCAAGTTGAACGAACCAGACGGCGAGGGCGAGAAATCCCACGATCGAAAGTGCGAGTGACATCATGACGCGCTGGATAGCCCATGGACGGCTTGGAAGCCAAGTTCTTTCGGGACGCTCAGGCGGCGGCTTTGTCCCGCCCGGCACCTTGCAGGAAGGTGCGCAGAAGGCCGCGGGCGGCCACAAGAAGGAATGCGGGCTTGGCGAGCTCGACCCGCTCCGCGACCGGGTCGCGCCGGCGCAGCATCGTTGCCAAACGCTCGGCGAGGGCTACGATCACGCCCGACTCATAGGCGAGGCGCCGGCTTCGCAGTCGCCCGGGCAGCTTGCGCGCTTCGACCAGCAGCGCCTCGGCGCCGTCGATGCATCGGTCGAGCACGCGCCGAAGCCCGGGGCTGGCGCTTGGCGCTTCGAGTGCGGAAACCGTTTGGCCTTCCGCAGCGAGCCAGTCCTCGGGCAAGTAAACGCGGTCCAGCGTCAGGAAATCGTCCTTGCAATCCTGGAGATGGTTGATCACCTGGAGCGCGTTGCAAAGCGCATCCGACGCGCCATAGCCCGAGCGATCCTCGCCGTGGAGATCGAGGAGGTAGCGCCCCACCGGCGCGGCCGAAAGCATGCAGTAGCCGTCGATGAGCTCCTCCCAACTCGCGTAACGCAGAACCGTCGCGTCGCGTTTGAAGGCTGCGATGAGGTCGATGCAGTGCTGCGGCGTGATAGCTGTCTCGATCAGACTGGCACGCAAAAGATGCGCCTTTCGATAGGCGGGATCGCCGGAGTCCCGACCCAGGATCGCCGCCGCGAAGCCGTCAAGCCGCGCGATCTTTTCGGCGGGTGCGAGCTTCGGATTGTCGGCGATGTCGTCGATCGCCCGCGCAAAATCGTAAAAGAGCGCCACATGGGGTCGAAGTGCCGGCGGCAGGAGGAGCGAGCCCACGGGAAAATTCTCGTCGCCCGCCCCCTTGCCGGAGGGCGTTTCGACTTGTTCGAAGCGATCCGTCATAAATCGCGCGTCTCGTCCGGCAGGTCCGCATCTATGCGCATGGCGCATTCCTTAGCATCTTCTTGGCGCAAACAAAACGCTTCCCGGAGCAAAGTGCCGCATTCGGCGCCCGAACGCGATCCCACGCTCGCGGCCGGTCGGCCAGTTCGCGACCGGCCCAATCGGGCCGGCATGGACAGGCCCTTGCCCTGCCGGTAAAAGAAGCAGCGTTCCGATGCGGCGGCGGGAGCAGGCATGTCGATCTTGGTCACGGGGGCTGCGGGCTTTATCGGTTTTCACGTGAGCCGCGCACTTCTCGACCGCGGCGAGACGGTCGTCGGCATCGACAGCATGAACGACTATTACGACGTGCGACTCAAGGAAGCCCGGCTCGCGGAATTGACGGCGATCGAGGGCTTTGCCTTCGTGCGCGGCGACATTGCAGGGGAGGGCGTTCTCTCAGCGCTCGCGGCGAGCCATCCAGGCATTACGCGCATCGTGCATTTGGCCGCACAAGCGGGGGTGCGGTATTCGATACAAAACCCCGGCGCCTACATCCATGCCAACGTCCAGGGGCACTATATGGTGCTCGAGCTTGCAAGACGCCTCGAAGGTCTCGATCATCTCGTTTATGCAAGCTCGTCCTCGGTCTATGGCGGCAACACCAAGTTGCCGTTCTCGGTCGAGGATCGCGTTGATCGGCCGATTTCGCTCTATGCTGCGACGAAGCGCTCGGCGGAGCTGGTCAGTCACGCCTACAGTCACCTCTTCGGGATCCCCGCGACGGGCCTGCGTTTCTTCACGGTCTATGGGCCGTGGGGGCGGCCGGACATGGCGATGTTCATTTTCACCAAGGCGATGCTCGAGGGCCGGCCGATACAGCTCTTCAATCACGGCAACATGAGGCGCGACTTCACCTATATCGACGATATCGTCGCGGGCGTTCTCGCCTGCCTGGACAGACCCCCCGATCGTCACCGCGACGTGCCCCACCGGATCTACAATCTCGGCAATCATCGCGCCGAGGAGCTGCGCCGGGTCGTCTCGCTGATCGAGCGGGAAACCAATCGTCAGGCGAAGATCGAACTCGCTCCGATGCAGCCCGGCGACGTGCCGGAGACCTATGCCGACATCGAGGCGACCACACGCGACGTGGGCTTCGTCCCGCGCACTTCGATCGACGAAGGTGTTCCCCGCTTCGTCGCCTGGTATCGGTCATACCACGGACTTTGAGCGGCTGGCCTATACGGAGCGGCCGTAGAGATCCTCGAAGCGCACGATATCGTCCTCGCCGAGATAGCCGCCGGTCTGCACTTCGATGAGGTCGAGGGGCTCGGCCCCGCAATTTTCGAGCCGGTGCTTAACACCCACGGGCACATAGGTCGACTCGTTCTCGGCGAGGGTGAATGTCTTCTCACCGACAGTGACGCGCGCGGCACCGCGCACGACCACCCAATGCTCGGCGCGCTTCATATGCTTTTGGAGCGAGAGCTTGGCACCGGGCTTCACCGTGATGCGCTTCACCTGAAAGCGCTGACCGGCGTCGATCCGCTGATAGCCGCCCCACGGACGATGAACCGTGGAGTGCAGCACGGCCTCGGGGCGGCCATTGCGCTCGAGGCTTTCGACGATCTGCTTGACCTCCTGCACACGCTCTCTCGGCACGACCAGTACGGCATCCTTCGTCACGATGACGACCATGTCCGCGATGCCGATC
>DATDHA010000110.1:0-3549 GCA_036521815.1 Alphaproteobacteria bacterium
AACGACCCGGTCCACAAGGTGACGATCATTCCGCGCGGCCGCGCACTCGGCCTTACCATGTCGCTGCCGGAGCGCGACCGCTACGGCTACGCGCGTAAGGAGCTTGAGGCGCGGATCGCCATGATGTTCGGCGGCCGGGTCGCCGAGGAACTCATCTATGGCGTTGAAAACGTCACGACCGGTGCTGGCGACGATATCCGCAGGGCGACCGAGCTCGCGCGGCGCATGGTGACCGAATTCGGCTTCAGCGACAAATTGGGGCCGCTGCGCTATTCCGAGAACGAACAGGAGGTCTTCCTCGGCCACTCGGTCACGCAACGCAAGAACGTGTCCGAAGCGACGGCCAAGATCATCGACGAGGAGATCAGGCGCATTGTCGAGGCTGGCGAAGCCTTGGCTCGCAAGGTCCTGAGTGAGCATCTCGAAGAGCTGCATCGCCTCGCCAAGGGCCTCCTCGAGTATGAGACGCTATCGGGCGACGAGATCAAGTCGCTCCTGCGCGGCGACCCCATCGTGCGCAATGAGCAAGAGTCGCCGCCGGAGCCAGCTAAGCCGCGCTCCTCCGTGCCAACCAGCAATCCGACTGGCCAGCGCGAGCCGAAGGGTGGTGGCGGACTGGAGCCGGAGCCGCAACCGGGCGCCTGACGGCGTGGCCGGGTTGTTCCGCGCCCAAGGGATCGTGCAAAGCCCCGGCCTCGACCGGGGCTTTGCATTATCGGGGCCGCCTGCGAGGCACCTTTATTTGCGTCCGGTCGGATTTCTGTCGGGCGACGCGGCGGCGGCGGCAAGCGCCATTGGCTCGGCAGCGCCGCTTGCCGGCGGGCCGCTCGCTTTCACGCACGTCGAATTGCTCGCGCGCGATGAGGGTCGCGTCGCGGTCACGACAGCCTCGCTCCATGACCTCAAGAGCTGGGCTCGCAGTTCGGGCGGCGAGGTCGAGGGTCATGTCGCCGGTGTTCTCGCGCGCGTTTCGATGCCGCGGCCTGCCTTCGCCGGATTGAGCCTCGATCGCCCGCGCCTCATGGGCATCCTCAACGCGACACCGGACAGCTTTTCAGACGGCGGGGCGCATTTGGCGCCCGAAGCCGCCGCCGCCCACGGGAGAACGCTCGTCTCGGCTGGCGCCGACATCGTCGATATCGGTGGCGAGTCGACCCGACCGGGTGCCGTTCCAGTGGGGATCGAGGAAGAGTTGCGGCGCGTGCGCCCGGTTTTTGCGGGACTCTCGAATTCCACTGCGGCACTTTCGATCGACACGCGGAAAAGTGCCGTGATGGCGGTGGCCATCGACGCGGGTGCGACGATCGTCAACGACATCACGGCCCTCGCCGGCGATCCTCGCAGTATGGCGCTCGCGGTGGAGCGCCAAGCGTTCGTCGTCCTCATGCATATGCAGGGCGATCCGACGACGATGAACAAAGCGCCCAGCTATCGATACGCCCCGCTCGACGTTTACGATTTTCTCGAGGACCGGATCGAAGCTTGCGTTGCGGCGGGACTGCCACGCGCCAAAATTGCCGTCGATCCCGGCCTCGGGTTCGGCAAGACGACCGAGCATAACGTGGCGATCCTCGAGCGCATTTCGCTCCTCCACGGTCTTGGCTGCGGAATTTTGCTTGGCGCCTCGCGCAAACTCGCCCTCGGCGCCGCGCGTCGGACGACCGAGCCCCCGCAGCGCCTCGGCGCTTCCCTCGGTGCTGCCTTGGGCGCGCTCGAGCAAGGTGTGCAACTCCTGCGGGTGCACGATGTCGCGGCGACGCGGCAGGCGGTCGACGTCTGGCATGCCCTGCGCAACGGCATTTGACGGCGCGGCGAGGGGTGCTGCGCGTACCGGCAAGGCGTTTCGGCTGGACCACGGCGGTTTCGGTCGTGTTAGAATGCGGCTCGCGCGCAGGGGTTCGATCCGATCGGAGGAGGAGCAACGGGTGACGCGAAAGCTGTTCGGGACCGATGGCATTCGCGGCACGGCGAATTCCGAGCCGATGACGGCCGAGACAGCGCTCAAGGTCGCCATGGCCGCCGGCCACAAGTTCATGCGCGGCAGTCATCGCCATCTCGTCGTGATCGGCAAGGACACGCGGCTATCGGGCTATATGCTCGAGCCCGCACTCACCGCGGGATTCATTTCGGTCGGCATGGACGTGGTTCTGCTCGGCCCGCTGCCCACACCCGCGGTCGCGATGTTGACGCATTCGCTCCGCGCCGATCTCGGGGTCGTCATTTCCGCCTCGCACAATCCTTATCAGGACAACGGCATCAAGCTGTTCGGCCCCGACGGCTACAAACTTTCGGACGAGGTCGAGCGCGAAATCGAGGCGCGCATGGCGCGGGACCGCGCGAATCTGTCCCTGCCGCCGCCCGATCGACTAGGCCGCGCCAAGCGGCTCGACGACGCGCTCGGCCGCTATATAGAATTTGTGAAGGGATCGTTTTTGCACCGGCTGCGTCTCGACGGCCTCAAGATCGTGATCGATTGCGCGAATGGAGCGGCCTATCGTGCGGCACCTACGGTCCTGTGGGAGCTCGGTGCCGAAGTCGTCCCGTTGGGCGTGGAACCGGACGGCTTCAACATCAACAAGGGCTTCGGCGCCACCGATACCGCGGCACTGCAGCGGGCCGTCGTCTCCGAGCGTGCCGATCTCGGCATTGCGCTCGACGGAGATGCCGATCGCGTCGTCATGGTCGACGAAAAGGGCCGGCTGCTCGATGGAGATCAGCTCATGGCGCTTGTCGCGCGCACCTGGCACGCGAGCGGGCGGCTCAAGGGAGGTGGCGTGGTTGCGACCGTGATGTCGAACCTCGGACTCGAGCGCTATCTCGCCTCCCTCGGGTTAGCGCTCGTGCGCACGCAGGTCGGCGACCGCTATGTCGTCGAGGCCATGCGGGAAGGCGGATACAACGTCGGCGGCGAGCAATCGGGCCATATCATCTTAGCGGACTACACCACGACGGGTGACGGCCTGATCGCGGCACTCCAAGTGCTCGCAGCTCTCGTCGAAGGCGAAAGGCCGGCGAGCGAGACCGTGCGCCTTTTTGAACCACTCCCCCAGCTCCTCAAGAACGTGCGCTTCACGGACACCTCGCCGCTCGAACAGGCACTCGTCAAGAAGGCGATCCGCGAAGCTGAGGCGATGCTCGATGGAAGCGGTCGCCTCTTGATCCGCAAATCGGGCACTGAACCTTTGATTCGCGTCATGGCCGAAGGCGAGGACAACGAGCTCGTCGGCCGCGCCGTGGACGAGGTCGTGCGCGCCATCGAAAAGACCGCCGGTTGAAAATCCCGAGGGCGCCATGCAGGGCAGGGTACTGATCGTCGCCGGATCGGATTCGGGCGGCGGTGCCGGGATCCAGGCCGATATCAAGACCGTGACCGCACTCGGCGGCTACGCGGCAAGTGCCGTCACCGCACTCACGGCGCAAGACACAATCGGCGTGCATGACGTGCGGCCGGTCGAGCCGGCCTTTGTCGCGCGTCAAATGGAATTGGTGCTTGCCGACATCGGTGCCGACGCGATCAAGTCGGGCATGCTCCACGATGCCGGCGTGATC
>DATDHA010000111.1:0-4014 GCA_036521815.1 Alphaproteobacteria bacterium
GCATGCCGCAAGTCCCGGCGCAAATCCGCAAGGAGCGTGCGGCACGCCTTCGCACGACCGGCGAAGCTGCCCTCGCCCGCTTCCTCGCGAGCCGCGTCGGCACGGACGCCGAGATCCTTGTTGAAAAGGTCGGGCACGGCCGCAGCGAGCATTACGCGCCGGTGCGCCTTGTTTGCGCCCAGGGCGCCAGCGCACGGCCTGGCGATCTTGCGCGCGTGCACGTTTTCGCCGCCGGGCGCGCCACGCTCGAGGCGCAAGTCGTTTGATGGCGCCCGATACGGAACACTTCGTATGAACGAAGATGCCCGGGGCATGAACGAAGATGCTCCGGCGTCGCGCGCTCGTTGGCTCGGCCGGCTCAAAGCCGGCTTGGCGCGAACGTCCGGCAAGCTCGGTGACGGCATTGCCGGGATATTCACCAAACGAAAGCTCGATGCGGCGAGCCTCGAGGAACTCGAGGAACTGCTCATCGCCGCCGATCTCGGCCCCACCATGGCCGCGAAGCTCGCCGCCAAACTCGGCAGCGTCCGCTTCGAGGGCGACGCGACGGCGGAGCGGGTGCGCGAAACCCTCGCCACCGAAATTGCCGATGTGCTCGCCCGGGTCGCGAAGCCGCTCGAGATCGATGTTTCGAAAAAGCCGTTCGTCGTCCTCGTCGTCGGCGTGAACGGCACCGGCAAGACCACGACGATCGGCAAGCTGGCGCGCCTCTTCAAGGCGGAAGGCCGCTCCGTCATGCTGTGCGCCGGCGATACGTTCCGCGCCGCCGCGATCGAGCAGCTCAAGATCTGGGGTTCGCGCGCAAATGTGCCCGTGATCGCGCGCGAGCAGGGCAGCGACGCCGCGGGTCTCGCCTACGACGCGCTCGAAGCGGCACGCCGCGAGGGTGCCGATATCTTGGTCATCGACACGGCTGGCCGGCTTCACAACCGTGCCGATTTGATGGCAGGGCTTCAAAAAATCCGGCGTGTACTCAACAAACTCGATGCGACGGCGCCGCACGCGGTCCTTCTTGTGCTCGACGCCACCACGGGACAGAACGCACACGCCCAGGTCGAAATCTTCCGCGCGATGATCGACGTGACGGGCCTTGTGGTCACGAAGCTCGATGGCTCCGCGCGCGGCGGCGTGCTCGTCGCCCTCGCCGAGCGCTTCGGAATTCCCGTCCATGCGATCGGCGTCGGCGAGGGTGCGGACGATCTGCGTCCCTTCGAGGCACGCGATTTCGCGCGGAACATCGTGGGCCTTGCCGACTGAGACCCAAAGCCTGCATCTAACCATTCCATTGGCCATTTCAATTTGACGGGGCTGCCGCACCCCGTCACTAGTCGATGGCGCGGCCATAAGTCGATGGCCGGTTTCCGGCGCTGTTTTTTGTGTCGCCGCGTTTTGTGTGCCATTTCTTTTTGTGTAGGGGCCTCTTGAAATGCCACTCGAATTGAGCGCTGCGGCATGGGTGCTGCTCGCTGCGCTCATGCATGCAAGTTGGAACGCTTTGGTCAAGAGTGCCGGCGACCGCCTCCTGACCATGACGTTCCTCTCGTTTTGGCCGATGATCCCTGCCCTCGCGGCTGGGCTTTTTTGGCTGCCGGCACCCGCACCGGCAAGCTGGCCCTTCATTGCAGGCTCGACACTCGTCCATGTCGGCTACTACGTCGGCCTCATCAAGGCCTATCGCTTCGGCGATCTGAGCCAGGTCTACCCGCTCGCGCGCGGCACGGCCCCGGTCCTGGTGGCCTTTCTCTCGGCGATCGCCGCCGGCGAGCTTCTGGCACCGGTGGCATTCGTGGGTGTTGCACTGGTCTCGATCGGAACCGCGAGCCTCGCGTTCGAGCGCGGATTGCCCAAGGGTGACAACGCCCGCTCGGTCTCGTTCGCCTTGATGACCGCCCTCTCCATCACGCTCTACACCGTGATCGACGGCCTTGGCGTACGGCGTTCGGGCGCTCCTCTCGGCTATATCGCCTGGCTTTTCACGGTCAATGGATTTCCGCTCTTCTTCGCGGCACTTGTTTGGCGCAGAGGCCGGGTGATGGCGTATTTTCGCGAGACCTGGCACGTCGGACTGTTGGGTGGATTTCTCGCCTTTGCCGGCTACGGCATTGCGATCTGGGCAATGTCGCGCGGTGCGATGGCGCAGGTTGCCGCCTTGCGCGAAACGGGCGTGGTCTTCGCGGCGATCATCGGCACGCTCTTCTTGCAGGAGCCTTTCGGATTGCGGCGAATCGTCGCCGCGGTCATTGTCGCGGCGGGCATCGTTGTCTTGCAAACGAGCCAATGAGTGGCGCGGCGAGGATGCGCACTTGCCGCACCGGTGCGGCACATTATTATGGCGTCCATGAATCCGATCCTTAAATTGGTCCTCGACCTTGGCCCGCTTCTGATCTTCTTCGGAACCTATTCGCGGGCCGGCATCATGGCCGCCACGGCCGTGTTCATGATCGCGGCCGTCGCGGCATTCGCCGTCGGCTATGCCCTCACCCGGCGGATCGCGATCCTGCCGCTTGCGACGACCGTTATCGTTCTGGTCTTCGGCGGCCTCACGCTCGTTTTCGACAACGACGTCTTCATAAAACTCAAACCGACAATCATCTACAGCTTGTTCGCGGTCGTCCTGTTCGGCGGGTTGCAGTTCGGCCGCCCACTTCTCAAGCCGCTCATGGGCATGATGATCGCCCTCGACGAGGCAGCGTGGCGCGTCCTGACCGTGCGCTGGGGCTGGTACTTCGTTCTTTGCGCCGTACTCAACGAAATAGTGTGGCGCAATTTTTCGACCGATGTCTGGGTCGATTGCAAGGTGTTCGGCTTCACCGGGCTCACGCTCGTCTTTGCACTCGCCCAGGTTCCCTTCATGCAACGGCACAAGCTGGCTGATCACGCCTGACGCGGGACGCGTTCAACGGAAATTGCCGAGCTGGCCTTCGGGATTGGTGCGCGCGACGAAATTTTGCGCGTCCCCCACTTCGTGTGCGTGCTCGAGCGCCCAATGCACCGAGGGGAACGCGAGATCGGCCCATGGGATCCGATTCCAAAGAAAAAGGTCTACGGCCTCGCTCTCGGGGCCTGGCTTGATCTCGGGCGAGACGAGGCGCGCACGATAGATGATCTGCACCTGGGAGAGCCGCGGGATATTGTAGATCGCAAGCACGCCGTCGAGGGCGATCTTGGCGCGCGCCTCCTCGAAGGCCTCGCGTACCGCACCTTCGTCGGTCGTCTCGTTGAGCTCGAGATAGCCGGCGGGAAGCGTCCAATAGCCCTGGCGCGGATTAATCGCGCGTTTGCAAAGGAGGATGCGGTCCTGCGAGCGCACCACCGCACCGACGACGATTTTCGGATTGTCATATTGAATGAAGCCGCAATCCGGGCACGTCAACCGCTCGCGATTGTCGCCTTCCGGGACGGCGCGAATCGTGGGACCCTTGGGACGCACATCGTCCGACATCGCCCTAATCTGGACCATCCCCAGCCGCGAAACAAGGTCGCGGGCGTTGCGTTGGAAATGCGCTGTGCCGCGTCAGACCAGGAGATTCACGATGCTGCCGCGCGGAAGCGGACCTTTGCCCACGCGAGCCGGCGAGGTGGCGACCGGTGCTGGCCCTTGCGCATGGCCCGCCGACGCGAGCTCAGCACCCGGCCGCACGCGAAGTGCCGCACTGGCGGCGCGTTGTGCGCCGGCCTTGGCGACCGCGAGCTGGCCGTGGGTGTGAAGCGGGATGTTCGTGTGTGTGAGCGACATGCAGAAGGAAGATTGCCGTCGGCGCGTTAATAATCTCTTACCGGCCGCGTGCTCAAATCCGTGAGTACCCTCGTGCGTGTCGCGGTCCGTTCCCAGGCGTGAAGCAATGCAGCGGTAAACTGACCCCGCTCAAGCCCCTATGCGCACGCACGCGATTTTCCAATCGACGGATGCCAGCCCTGCCGGCGTCAGCGCAAACGATACCGAGAGCCGGAACGGGCAACCGACGATGCCCGGCGACTAAGTCGGCCATCTCCGGTGCAGCCAGAGCCACTGCT
>DATDHA010000112.1:0-9908 GCA_036521815.1 Alphaproteobacteria bacterium
CATACGCTCGGGAAAAAGCGCTGAAACCACACCCTCGAGCACAAACACCAGACCGACGGCGCACAGAAAATCAGACACCTAGACACCCCGCCGGCGGCACGCCCGCCGGCTTGAGCCCAAAGGACGGGAGCCCAGCCGAAGCGCTGTCACGGCTTCGCGACGGCCTTGGTGTCGCCCGCACCGGTTTCCGAGCCGAAATAGCGGAAGAAATCGTTGTTGGCGCCGCCGACATAGGTCGTCGTGTCCTTTGGCAGCGCCACCGTCATGGCTTGCATGGAGCGCCAGAAGTCGAAAAACTTCACATCCTTGCCGTAAGCCTCGTTATAGATGCGCTGCGCCTCGGCATCGCCCAGTCCTTCCGTGATTTCGGCTTGCTTCCTCGCCTCGGCGATGATGACCCGCTCCTGCAAATCGGCGTCGGCGTGAATGCGCCGCGACTCCTTGTCGCCTTCCGCACGAATCTTGCGCGCCTCTTGCCCGCGTTGCGTCTGCATCCGGCTGACCACCGAGGATATGAGTTCGCGGGGGAAATTCACCGTCTTGAGGCGAACGTCGACGACGGCGACGCCGTAGTTCTCGGCGTTGCTCCGGACGATTTCGGTGATCTGCTTGATGACGGCCGCGCGCTCCGGGGTCAGCATGGTCAGGAGCGGCACCTTGCTGATCTCGTTCTGGACCGCGGAGTTGATGATGACGCGGAAACGCTCCTCGAAGCCGCGCTCGTTATTGGCCAACTGGAAGAAGCGCAGAGGATTGACGATCCGGTAGCGTGCGAAGGCGTCAACCAGGAGGGGCTTTTGATCGGTCGTCGGCACGCGCTGCGATTCGGCGTCGAAATCGAGGAGCCGCTTGTCGAAATACGCGACGTTCTCGACGATCGGGAGCTTGAAGTGAAGGCCGGGCTGATCGACCTGGCGAACGACCGCGCCGAAGCGAAGGACGAGCGCCTGTTCGGCTTGCTGGACCGTGAAGACGGCGGAGTTCAAGACGATCAGGAGGACGAGGACGGCGATCGCCGCGCCCAAGAGACCCGCGCGGCTCATGGCGTGGCTCCCTTCTGGGCCGCGGCAGCGGCAGCGGCAGCAGTCGACTTTTGCTTCAATAGCTCGTTGAGCGGAAGGTAGGGTACCACGCCCGAACTGGCGGCGTCGTGGGTTATCAATACCTTGTCCATGTTGCCCAGGATCTTCTCCATGGTGTCGAGGTAGATTCTGCGCGTGGTGACATCCTTGTTCTGGACATATTGCTGGTAGACCGCGAGGAAGCGCTGGGCGTCGCCGGTCGCGGCGTTCACGCGCTCCGCCTTGTAGGCTTCGGCGGCCTTGATGATCTGCTCCGCCTGGCCTTGGGCTTTCTGGGTGACCTCGTTCAGGTAACCCTGCGCCTCGTTCATGGCGCGCTCCTTGTCCTGGCCGGCGGCCTGAACGTCAAGGAAGGCGCCGAGCGCATCCTTGGGCGGGCTCACGTTCTGCACGTTGACCTGGAGGATCTGGATGCCGGCGCCGTAATTGTCGAGGATCTGTTGGATGAGCTTTTGCGTCTCGCTCGCGATCGCCGTGCGCCCTTGGGTGTAGGCGACCTCGAAGTTGCTCTCGCCGATGATCTCGCGCATCGCCGCCTCGGCGACGTCCTTCACGGTACCTTCGGGATTGCGGACGTTGAAGAGGAAGAGGCCCGCGTCCTTGATGACCCACTGCACCGCGAATTGGATGTCGATGATGTTCTCGTCGCCGGTGAGCATCTGGCTTTCCTGATCGACGTCGCGCGAGAACGCCTGCCTGCCGCTATCGCTCGCCCCGCTTCGGAAGCCGACTTCCACCTGGTTCACGCGCGTGACCTTGGGCGTGAGCACATGCCCGATCGGTGCCGGCAGGTTATAGTGCAGGCCCGGTGGGGTCGTATCGACCCACTTGCCGAAGATCATCGCAACCCCCTGCTCCTCCGGCTGCACCCGATAAATACCGGTCGCAAGCCACAGGACCACGGCCGCACCGATGAGCAGCGCGATGATCCGCGAATTGCCTCCGCCGCCGCCGCCGGGCAGGAACCGGCGCAGCATATCCTGGAATTTGCGGACGATATCTTCGAGATTGGGCTGCTGCGGCGTCGATGGACCGCGGCCCCACGGACCGCCTCCGCCTTGATTGCTCCACGGCATACGATGTTCCTTCAGCGCTCGGATAGGCCCGATGTGGCCGCCGAGCGCAATGCTTTTCAAACCAGCCAGATGGCCTTATATGACAGCCGCGCAGGACGTGCAAATCCAACCGCGACTGCCGATACGACAAATTTCCGGCCAAATTGAGGCAAGTGGACGGGTTTCAGCATGGCTTCGGTCACCGAACAGCAAGTCATCGATGCGCTCAAGCGCGTGGTCGAGCCCGGGCGTGGCCGGGATATCGTGAGTCTCGGCATGGTTTCCGGCGTGGTGGTGCGCGAGGGAAATGTCGGATTCGCGATCGAGGTCGATCCTCAGAGGGGCGCGGCGATGGAGCCGTTGCGCGAAGCCGCGGAAGCGGCCGTTCGCGCGCTCGACGGCGTGCTTTCCGTGAGTGCGGTGCTGACGGCCGAGCGCCAGGTGCGGAAGGGTAGCCCTCAACCGCAGGGACCCGGCGGCGGGCACGGCCATGGGCATCCCCCTCAAGGCAAGGCGGGGGTGCCGGGGGTTCGGGCCATTGTCGCCGTCGCTAGCGGAAAAGGGGGTGTCGGCAAATCCACCACGGCGGTGAACCTGGCCCTCGGCCTGATGCGCCTCGGAATGGCGGTCGGCGTGCTCGATGCGGATATCTACGGACCGTCGATGCCGCGCATGCTCGGCATCTCGGGCCGTCCGACGTCCGCGGATGGACGCGTCCTACAGCCAATGGAGAATTACGGCGTCAAATGCATGTCGATGGGCTTTCTTGTGCCGGAGGACACGCCGATGATTTGGCGCGGACCGATGGTCATGAGCGCCATTCAGCAGATGCTGCGCGACGTCGCATGGGGTGCCCTCGACGTCCTCATCGTCGACATGCCGCCGGGCACGGGGGACGCGCAGCTCACCTTGGCGCAGCAGGTGCCGCTCACGGGTGCGGTCATCGTTTCCACGCCGCAGGACATAGCCCTCCTCGACGCGCGCCGGGGCCTCAACATGTTCCGCAAGGTCGACGTGCCGGTATTCGGCATCGTCGAGAACATGAGCTACTTCCTCTGCCCCCATTGCGGGGAGCGGAGCGATATCTTCAGCCATGGCGGCGCGCGGCGGGAGGCGGAGAAGCTCGGCACCGATTTCCTGGGCGAGGTGCCGCTCGATATCGCGATCCGGGAAACCTCGGACGGCGGCGCCCCCATCGTCGTCTCCCAGCCCGACAGCGGACACGCGCGGGTCTATATGGGCATCGCCGAGCTCGTGTCGCAAAAAATCGAAACGAGCCTCGGCGAGGCAAAGCGCAAGGCGCCGAGGATCGTGGTTCAGTGATCCTTCGGCACCGTGCGGAAGGACGCCATCAGCGCCTTTCCCCGCACAGTGCTGCCGGATATTCGAACTTCTCCCATTCGCGGACGATGCCGAGCCGCCGTGAAAAATAGCGGTCGTCGAACCAGCTATGGCCCCAAAGGTCGCGATAGCCGATATGGAGGCCGAGGAGCCAGATTTCCCGCGCCACGACCAATAGCGGAATCGCCGCGAGGTCTTCGGCCGCGATTTTCCGATGCGTGCGATAGCCGGCAAGGAATGCCCGCCACTTCTCCTTGCGCATCGTCTCACCGGGAAAGCTGAAATTCCATGCGACGGTCGCGAGATCGTAGGCGTGCCAGCCGGGGCCGCAGAATTCCAGATCGAAGAAAACCGTGCGTCCGTTCTCGTAGGACGCGTTGCCGCCATGGCTGTCGCCATGACAAAGCCCCGATGAGAGGTTTCGCCCCGCTGCGCTCAGCCGGCCGTCCAGCTTTCGGGCGATTTGCGTGATATACCGACACGACCTGGGATCCTCCTTCGCGAGAGGTGCGAGCCGCGCGAGGGACTTGCGGACGAGGAAATCGACATCGATTGGCGCGCGGGCGTGCCGGCTCGCGAAACTCTCCCCGGCATTGTGGATGCGCGCCAGCGCGTCGCCGTAGGATTTGCTGGTGACGACATCGCGCACATGCTCCCGTCCGCGCGCATAGGCGAAAAGAACCGCGGGCCGCCGTCCCTCCGGTGCAGAGATATATGTGATGAATCCGCCGTCGCGCCGGGCGATCGGGACGGCGACCGGTGCGCGCTTAGCAAGCAGATGAAGGAGTGCCTCGACTTCGTACGCGATCCCGGCCGGTGTCGTCCATGCCACCCGGCAAATCCGCAGCATGAAGCGCTTCTTTCCCGCGCGCAGATCGTACGTATCCGCGATGCCCGACCGGAACAGCCGGCAATCGAGGCGAGGGCCGAGGCGGTAATCGGCCTTCATCACTTCGACGAGGTGCGCTGCCGACGGTATCGAATGGGTGACGGGAAAAGATCTCATTGCCGGGGCGCGACGGTGCATTGCGTGGGCGTCAAGGTGAGCATCGAGAGGGATGGCGCGTCCGCCGCACCCCTTGTAAGCTCAGCTCCTCTTAGCAGGATTTCGAGGTCGCTTCATGATGATTCATACGGACATCCCACTGTCGTTGATCGCACTCGTCGGCGGTATCCTCATCCTGCTCATGCCGCGGCTTCTGAACGTGATCGTCGCGATCTACCTGATCATTGTCGGCCTGCTCGGTCTGTGGCCGCATTTCGTGCACTGACGGATTTGGTATCGCCTGTCCCGCGCCGATGACGCGGCAGTACTGCACTCAATCCCCTTTGCCCACGAGCGACATGAGTTCGCGCCACTCGCGCGCCGAAAGGCCCGAGCTCGCCTGCTCGACCTTCTCGCCGTCGATCATGCGCTTGACGACTGCGAGGCCGGCGGCTGAGAGATGAGCGCCTCCCATCCGGTATTGCGTGAAGGCGTCATGCACCATCGGTACCCAGCGCTTCATGGTCTCGAGCATCGCATCGGCATAGACGCGGATCTCGTATTGCGCATGGGGATCGGCGCGGAGCGAAAGGAAGTGGAGGAGATTGTGGAGATCGGTTTTCCAATACCACTGGGTATAGACGTTGAGGGGTAAATTCATTCGCGCGAGCTCTCGGGCCAAGCCCTGTCGGCCGGCATCACGGGTGTTGCCTCCCTCGTCTTCGTTCAGCATCTCCGAATAGTGCTCGTAACAGAGTGCGGCATCCTCGCGCAGGATCGCAAGCACGCGTGCCGCCTCCTCGCCTTCGAGCACGTGGCCGCGCCCTTGGCAGTTGCTTTGCGATTGGGCGGCAAGCTGATCCGGTGCCGGGATATAGAATTCGCGATCGAGGATCGAATAGCGGGCCGAGTATTCGTTCACGTTGGCCGTGCGATGCCTGATCCACTGGCGCGCCACAAAGATCGGCAATTTCACGTGGTATTTGATCTCGCACATCTCGAAGGGTGTCGTGTGGCGATGGCGCATCAGGTAGTTGATGAGCCCCCGATCCTCCGAAACCTTCTTGGTTCCCTTGCCGTAGGAGACCCGAGCCGCCTGCACGACCGCCCCATCGTCGCCCATATAATCGATGACGCGGACGAAACCGTGGTCGAGCACGGGAAGCGCCTGATAGAGTATTTCCTCGAGTGCGGGCACCGTTGCGCGCAAGGTCGTGGCCCCGATCTCGCGCAAGGTGTCGATCTCGGCCTGTTGCTCGCGGCTTAACCCCATCTACGTCCTCCATCACCCTCGCATCGACACACGGCATGCCAGGGCTGCACTTTAGATCATGATCCGATCGGATTGAAAGCGCGTGTCCGCGCGACGCCAGCATCCGTCAATCCACCAGCACCCTTCAATTCAAGAGCATCAACCGGAGAGCGCACGGGGTCAGGCCCCTTTATGGTCGCGACAGTCACCTCGCATAGGAGCTAGCGATGAATCGGGTCCCCCTTGCAACCCTCAGTGCTGAATTCAATCGACTTGCCTGGTCTAATCTTGCGGCACAGTCGGCCGAGCAAATCAACCTTGCGGCCGTTCCGATTGTTGCGGTCCTGGCGCTCAATGCGGGGGCCGGGCAAACGGGTTTCCTCTCGGCGGCACAGACATTGCCGTTCTTGCTGCTATCGTTGCCGATCGGATTGCTCGTCGATCGTGTGCCGCGTCGGCTCGTGATGGTTATTGCAGAGGTGTTGCGCACGCTCGCCCTTGGCGCTTTCCCGATACTCGCGGCACTCGGAATGCTGTCGGTTCCGCTCCTGGCGATTCTTGGATTTGCGGGTGCTGCGGGGACGGTTGCCTTCAGCATTGCGGCCCCTTCGCTTGTGCAGGCAATCGTTGGCCGCGATGCATTGGCGGCGGCGAATGGCCGGCTGGAGCTGGCCCGGAGTGCCGCGTTTGCCGCTGGACCAGCCTTGGCGGGTGCGCTCGTCGCCTGGACGGGGGCTTCGCCCGCGTTCTTGCTGGCCGCGTTGCTCTCAGGGACCGCGGCGATTCTCCTTGCGCGGATCAGGGAGCCTCTGCGCCCAAGACAGCCCCGCCGCAATGCGATGCACGAGCTTCGGGAGGGGGCCGGCTTCGCCTGGGGTCACCCTCTGCTACGGCCCATCCTGCTGACCGCCATCGTGTGGAATCTCTCCTGGTTTGTGCTGCAAGCGGCCTACGTTCCCTATGCCGTGCATGTGCTCGGGCTTTCGGCACGAGGGGTCGGAGCGACCCTCGGCGCCTACGGTGCCGGAATGGTCGTGGGAGCCATGCTCGCACCCCGAATTGCGCGTCGGATCTCCTTCGGGCTCCTTATCGCACTCGGACCGCTCGCCTCCGTCGTGGCGGGGATGATCATGATTGCGTCGCTCGCCCGGCCAGTCTCCCTGTTGCCCGCGGCGGCATTCTTCCTCTTCGGCGCTGGCCCAATTCTATGGACAATCGGTCAGACGACGCTTCGCCAAGCGGTGACACCCGCAGCCCTCCTCGGGCGCGTATCGGCTTTGGCGACGATGGCCACGACGGGCGCGCGTCCGATCGGTGCTGCGATTGGCGGTTTCGTCGGTGCCGAGTATGGCCTCACGAACTGTATTCTACTTTCAGCACTCGGATTCCTGGTTCAGGCGCTGGTGATCATGGTCTCGCCGGTCCCGCGACTGGAAAAGGTGCCCCACGCGGTTGCCTGAATCATGCGGCGTTGTAAATTTGTTGTCGACGGGTGCCGCGTTGGACCGTGCGTGCGAGCGAGGGCGACCGCACGGCAGTGCCCAGCGCCTCCACCATTCACGAATTGGTCCGCGGTGTCGGCCGGTTGCCGGGTTCTTGCGCCGGCATCGCGGGCTCGTCCGGCATCGTCGGGCGCGGTAGCGCCATGGCGTGTTCCTCGGCGAGCGCCAGGGCCTTTTCCGTTTCGGGCAACAGAGGCACATCGGCGCGTAACCCCGCACCGAAGCTGAAAGTGCCGGTGAGATCGCCCGTGGTCGCACGGCGCCATTTGCTCAAATTCGGCACCTCAACGCCGAATCGGGTCTCGAGCAGGCGCAGCGTCGATGTGTGATCGAAGAGATCGCGACAGACATAGCCGCCCCGGCTCCACGGTGAGATCACGAGGCAGGGTACGCGGAAGCCGAGCCCGACAGGCAGGCCGCCGACATACTCGTCCGGCGTGCCCGGCTCCGGCGTGGGCGGTAGGGCGTGATCGAACAACCCGTCATTCTCATCGTAATTGAGGACAAGTGCTGCGCGCGCCCAGAGCGTCGGGTTCGACCACAGCGCTTCGAGGATGCGCCGTGTGTGGTCCTCTCCGGCGGCCGGCAGATAGTCGGGATGCTCGCTCGCAAAGGAGGGCGGCACGATCCAGCTCACTTGTGGAATATTCCCGGTGCGGATATCCCACAGAAGCTCGTAAAAGGGTCGGTTCCTTATCGCGTTCTCCCAGAGCGGCGAGTTCTGCGGCAGGTTCCTGTACTGCGCAAGGAAGCGGACGACGTTGCAATAATAGTCGTCGTTATCGTGATAGATGCGCCAGGAAATGCCGGCGCGCTCGAGCCGCTCGGGATAGGCTTCCCAACGAAAGTTGCGCGGCACATTGTCGAGTGCTGGTCCACCTGCCTTGCCCTCGGGGTCGATGGTGCCCGTCATCAGGTAATAGCGGTTGGGATGGGTCGGACCCAGCACCGAGCAATGGTAGCTGTCGCAAATCGTGAAGGCGTCGGCGAGCGCGTAGTAGAACGGAATGTCAGCGCGCACATAATGGCCCATGGTGAAGGGCGCACGGGCGCCATCCTGGTCGCGATGTGCTGCGATCCATTGATCCATCTTGCCGCCGTCCCAGGCCGCATGCTGTCCGCGCCAGCTATGGTCGGTCTGGCGGAGGCGCTGGGCGTTGGTCCCGAGTGTGTCGAGATGAAAGGGCAACACCGGTCTGCCTTGCTCCTCGTCCACCTGCTCGAAGACGGAGCGGCCATTAGGCAGCCCCATGGCCTTGGCGTCATTGAAGCCGCGCACGCCCGAGAGCGTGCCGAAATAATGATCGAACGAGCGGTTCTCCTTCATCAGGATTATGAAATAATCGATATCGGTGAGCTTGCCTGGTGCTGCACGCGCAGAGCCGGACGCCAGCGAATCGAGCAGGGCAGCGCCACCGAGCGCCGCAGCACCTTGAAGGAACCGCCGGCGCGGAATTTCGATCATGCTTAATCTCCTCGTGATCTCCTCGGGGGCGGGGGCGGAAAGTTAAAGTGCCCAATGCTAGCAGGGAATTGTGTCAGCGCTGTGCAATGCGCCGGCGGGCCGCTTTCGGGCCAGGACAGTGCCCGCTTTTCAAACCCCTTCGCAATCCCTATATTTCAAGGCGTCGGGGAAACCCGACTATGGCGATAAACGTCGCTCATAATAACCACTGCGGACCCGGGGGCAGTACCCGGCGCCTCCACCATTCACGTTTAGCCCTGCGGCGGTATAACGCCGACCGCGGGCACCGATGGGGGCGAAATAGGATCGACGCGTGGCTAAAGGTGCGATTTTTGCCCGGTATGGTTCCGCCGTTATCGGGCCATAGCATAGTTGCCAACGACAACTACGCGGAGGCTCGCCTCGCTGCCTAAGGGCGGCTGGTTAGCTTCAAAGTCTTAAGTCCTCGGCTGTCGCAAGCTGAGGCGGGGTTCGGAGGGCACCTGGCAACAGAAGCCCTCCACCTCTGATCCCGGCAAGAGGATGCGGGGGATGCACGGGGAGTGAATGCGGCATGGGCAGGGACCTGCTCCGCTACGATAAGATGGTCGAGGATGCGTTGCGCGGCGTTGTGCGGCAATCGCTGGCGCAGGTGGCGAAGAACGGCTTTCCCGGCAATCACCACTTCTACTTGACCTTCCGCACGCATGAACCAGGCGTGGCGATCCCCGAACATCTTAGCGCCCAATATCCCGAGGAAATGACCATCGTGCTCCAGTTCCAGTATTGGGGTCTCGAAGTTGGCGACGAGGCGCTCGAAGTCACGCTGAGCTTCAACAAGCAGCATGAGCGCCTGCACATCCCCTTCTCGGCCTTGACCGGCTTTGTCGATCCGGCCGTGCAGTTCGGTCTCCAGTTCAAGGGCGAGGTCATTGCGGGCCAGCCCGAGAAGCCCGATGCGGAAGGCCCGCCGGTTGCCTCGCCCGATCAGGGAACCGCACCCACCCCGCCCGGCCAGGTCGTGGCCCTCGACGCCTTCCGCAAGAAGTGATGTTGCCCGCGTTACTTTCGACCCTCATATTTAAAACCGAGTTCCGTTGCATTGCCCGCGGGCGCGGCAGTCCCAATCGTTGAGCCTCCTGCCCCGAGGATGTCGGTGAGACGGAAAGCAGAGCACGAAGTCCGCAGCCTCCAACCGGAATAAAGCCATGAGCGAGTTCATCCACCAGGAACTCTTCCCCCACGGG
>DATDHA010000113.1:0-6901 GCA_036521815.1 Alphaproteobacteria bacterium
GGTTCGGACACGGCCGGTTCGGTCCGCGTACCCGCGAGCATGACCGGCAATGTCGGCCTCAAGACGAGCTTCGGACGCTGGTCGACGGAGCACATCGTGCCCCTGAGCCACACACTCGACACCGCCGGTCTGTTGGCGCGCAGCGTGGCCGACGCCGCTTATGCGTTCGCCGCACTCGATCCATCGTGGGGCGTTTGGCCGGCCCTCGAGACGGCGATCTCGGATTTCGAACTGACCGAATTGCGGCTCGGCGTTGCCGGCGGGCCGCTCTGGAACGATTGTTCGCCGGGTATCGCAGAGGCTGTTCGCAGCGCCCTCGACACGCTTGCGCAAAAGGGGGCTCGGCTCAAGGACGCACCGTTACCCGAGGCGGAAGGTGCGATCGAACTCCTTCAGGTCGGGAGCGTGGTATCCGCCGAGTGCGACGCGTTCCTCGAGAGGGAACTTCCGGAATGGCGCGACCTGATCGATCCCATCATCAAAATACGCATCGCCGACGGCGGTGCGATCAGTGCGCGCGAGCTCTTGTTGCGCTACCGCAAACTCGATGAGCTGTCGGATTCGGTCGTCGAGCGCTTTCGCGATTTCGACGTCATCGCCTGTCCGACCGTCGCCGTGACTCCTCCGACGGTCGAGGAGGTTTCCGATCTCGGCGCCTATCGACGGGCCAATATGGCGTCGCTCAGGAATACGTCGATCGTGAATTATCTATCGCTGTGCGCGATCACGATCCCGGTCGGACTCGACAAGATGGGCATGCCCGTTGGGCTTCAGCTCATCGCATGCCATGGCGAGGAGGAACGCTTGCTTGCGATCGGCCTCGCGATCGAGCGCGTACTCGGCACGCCGCGTGAAAGGCTTGGCGCACCGCCACTCACCCCTTGGCGCTGATCGCCCGCAGGGGCCTCAGCCGAGCGAGATGCGGTCGTGGTGCGGGGCGAGATTCGCGCGGATGATCTCGTCGAGCGAAGGGCCGCTCGCCGGCTGCACGAAACTCGACGCCACCGCGAGCACGATGACAAACAGCGCCACGACGGCCCAAGCGGCCATCAAACCACGTGTCGGCATGATCGATATCCCTACCTTGCGAGTCGGCAAGCCGTCCCGCTCAGGAACAGTCCGTATGGTCGTAATACGTCTGGCGGGTTGTTTTATTGCCCCACGCCGATACAACTTTTCGTGAGGATGACGACGCGGCGAACGCGCGATCGGCGCGCGTGAAATCGCCTCAATCGTCGGCTCTCCCGCTGGTGCGATTCGAGACGACTTCGTCGATGCCCGACTGCGCAGGCGCCGGCGTTATCGAATCCGAGCTGAATTACAGTGATGCGTAATCGATCGGCTTTGTACGGTCGATGAATCGATTCGTATCGGGCATGGGATATTTGAGGCCGATGCCACAATTGAACAACACCACGCGATCGCTCTTTGCGACTCGCCCGTCCTTGAGGGCATGGCGGTAGGCAGCGTAGGTCGCAGCTCCCTCCGGCGAGAGGAGCAGGCCCTCCTCCCGTCCGACTTCGGCGCGCGCGTCGAGGATTTCGCCGTCGGATACTGCAACCGCGAATCCCTTGCTCTCGCGGATGGCCCGCAGGATGAGGAAATCGCCGAGTGCCGCGGGCACGCGCAGACCGGATGCGATCGTGTCGGCATTTTGCCACGGCTCCGCGAATTCGGCGTTCTTTTCAAACGCGCGCACGATCGGCGCACAACCGGTCGATTGCACCGCAATCATTCGCGGCCGCTTGCCGTCGAGCCAGTCGATCTTGCCGAGCTCGTCGAACACCTTCCACATGCCGATGAGGCCGGTCCCCCCACCTGTCGGGTAGAAGATCGCGTCGGGCAGCGTCCAGCCGAGCTGTTCGGCGAGTTCGAGTCCCATCGTCTTCTTGCCTTCGATGCGATAGGGTTCCTTCAACGTCGAGGCATCGAACCAGCCCATCTTCTCCTTGCCTTCGGAGACGATCCTGGCACAGTCGTTGATGAGGCCATTGACCTTGAAGAGCTTGGCGCCCTGAAGAACGGTCTCCCCGACATTGGGGCCTTGGGCATCCTGCGGGCAGAAAACGTAACTCTCGATGCCGGCGCGCGTGCAATAGGCAGCGAGTGCAGCACCCGCGTTCCCCGCGGTCGCCATCGCCATGCGCGCGATGCCGAGTTCCTTCGCCATCGAGACCGCCATGGCAAGGCCGCGCGCCTTGAACGAGCCGGTCGGCAGCCGGCCCTCGTCCTTGATCAGAATCTCGCCCCCGCCAAGAAGCCGCTGGAGCCTGGGTGCGGGCAAGAGTGGGGTCACTTGTTCGCCGAGGCTCACAATGTCGCACGTACGGCGGAGCGGCAGGAATTCGCGGTAGCGCCAGAAATCCTGCGCGCGCTTCGCGATCTCGGCGCGACTGACCGCCCGGCCTAGTGCTTCGAGGTCGTAGCGCACGAGAAGCGGCTTGCCTGCCTTGGATAGCGTATGGACCCGATCCGCCTCGAAACGCTCGCCCGTCAGGCCGCATTCGAGATGGCTCACGAACGTGTTGCGTTCGGTCGAAAGATTGTCTTCGAGGTCGTTCATCCAGCGCTATCCTTGCTCAGTGACAAAATCGAACGGCGACGCGCGCGCCTAGCTTCGATCCGTGTGCGGCAACCAGGCTCGCGACACCCCTCAGTATGCCGGATGGGTTATTTGGTAAAGGGCCGATTTGCCGGCGGCGGGTGCGGTCTTCGAGGCCAGGGGCGCCAAATCGAGCGGCAATCGGTGCCGCGGCCAGGGTGGCGACCCGGATTTGGCTGGGGTAGAATATCGATGGCTGTGGAGGCGTTAGCCGAACCGATAACCAAGAACACGGGGGCGCAAGCATGAAAACCATTCTCCTGCCGCTTGAGGACAATCCGGTCCTCCCGTCGATCCTGCAAACCACACTCCTCGCGGCGCGCCTCTTCGGGAGTTACATGGAGGGTCTTCACGTCCGTCCCGGATTGACCGGCGTGGTTGCCGCCGGTGCCGAGGGGCTGGTCGCCGCCACGCCGGGCTTGATCGAAAGCTTCGAGCGCGAGGATCAAGCGCGCGCCCAACGCGTGCGGATGGCCTTCGACGAGTTCATGCAGCAAAACAATGTGCCGCGCAGCCCGGGCATAGCACCGCAGCCCGGCCCGACTTCCGGCTGGTACGAAGAAACGGCACAGGGCGAATCGACGATCGGCAACCGCGGTCGGGTTTTCGATCTGATCGCCGTCGGCCGTCCCATGCGCGGCGGTTCGAGCTCCGCGATGAGCACGCTCGAGGCGGCACTCTTCGAGAGCGGGCGCCCGCTTCTGATCGCACCGCCGACAGCACCGCAAAAGCTTGGCGAGCGGATTTGCGTGGCATGGAACGGCTCGACCGAGACGGCGCGCACGATGGCGTTCGCGATGCCCTTCCTGACCCGCAGCAAGGACGTGCAGGTGCTTTTGATCGAGGGCGGCGGCGTGCCGGGCCCGAGCCCGCAGGACGTGGCCAACTATCTCCTGAGGAACGGTGTTCCTGCCGCCGCAAAGGTTGCCAAGGCGATGAAGCGCAGCGTGGGCGAGGCCGTCCTCGCCGAGGCTGCGGAATGGGGTGCCGATCTCCTGATCAAGGGTGCGTATACCCAAAGCCGCTTGCGTCAGATGATCTTCGGCGGCACCACCAGCCACATCCTGGCCGAAGCCGCCGTCCCAGTCTTCATGGCGCACTGATCTTCATGGCGCATTGAAAGGGGCTTCGAACAGACCGCCCGCTCGACCGGGGTCGGCGCAGAAGCCGCTTTTGCATCTGCATAGCCTACTATGCGTGTCGCCGCCGCGTTGGCGCCCCGTTCGCCGCGTCGATCACGGCCCCGATCACGGTCATGCGTCCCGTGAATCGGCGCCCGGCGTTCAAGCGACCTTGAGTGCGGCAGCCGTCGCCGGCCGCGCGCCGATCTTCGCCGCCCAGCGCTTGAGGTGTCATTTTGGTCTAGGAGCGTGGGGGGGGGCGCACGCTCGATGCTTGGCCAACACCGCGACGACGATATCGCGCGCGTGGAGCAGGACGGATTTCTGTTCGTCCGCCGAGACCTCGACGAAGCCAAGTCCTCGGAGCAGGAAAATTCCTTCAACAGCCAGCAGTGCGTGGCGGACTTCATGCATATCGCCACCTTCCGATCGAAGCGGGTCGAGCAGTACGCGGTAATAGCGTCGCACTGGCTCCAGCATGTCAGGGGCGTGCACCAACGCGGTTACGAGAAAAGCAGCCTTTTGCGTTGAGACGTCATCCTCGTCGAGTGCTTCCTCGATATGGGCTAGGACCAGTTCGACCGGCTCGGTCGACCCGCCGCCGACCCGGCGGCGCACGGCCTCCCGAAAGCGCGCCACTTCCCTTTCGAGCGCCGCGTGCACCAAGTCATCTTTAGTCGCGAAGCTGTAGACGAGACCGCCCTTGCTTATGCCGGCACGCGCGGCGACGGCGTCGAGCGTGAAACTTCGGCCACCGGATTCAAGAATCACGGCCTCGGCGGCATCTAAAATCCTATCCCGATCGATCTCCTTTTTCCGCGTCAAAATGACCCCCTTGCTTTTCCGACTGATCAGTCGTATATCTTTTCCGACCGGACAGTCGGATTAACATGGCGATAGGCGCCGTGCAAGATTGTTTTCGAGCGAGGAGGCGCGATCATGCTGGCCTGTCTCTCCCCCAATGGAATGAACCGCTATGACGGCGCGAGCGCGCCGGACCGGTTGCTGGTCGCCACCTCGAGCGGCGTCACAACGCTGGCGCGCGAATCGTCCGGCGCGTGGCGTAAGGCCGGCACCGCGCTCGCCGGCCTGCACGCGACGACCTTGACGACATTGCCGGGCCGGCCCGGCATTTTCGTCGGCACGCATGGCGATGGCGTGCTCTTCAGCGAAGACGGCGCGCGCTGGGAAGAGCGCAATTCCGGCCTCGCCATCAAGAATGTTTATACCGTCGCGTCGGTCGCCGAAGCGGGCGGCATCACGCTCTATGCCGGGACGCAGCCCGCCGCGCTCTTCAAGAGCCGCGATCTCGACCAAAGCTGGAGCGAGCTTCCGGCGCTGCGCCAGGTGCCGGGCACCGAATACTGGACCTTCCCGGAGCCGCCGCACATCGCCCACACCAAGATGATAGTGTTCGATCCGCGCACGCCGCAGCGCATCTACGCCGCGATCGAGCAGGGCGCGCTGCTCAAGACCGAGGATGGCGGCCAGTCCTGGCGCGAGCTCGCCGATTATTCCAAGCCTGACGACGGCGCCTATCGCGACGTCCACCAGGTGATGCTGCTGCCGTCGCGGCCCGACACCGTGCTCATGACGACAGGCGTCGGCCTCTATCGGAGCAGCGATGGCGGCGATCACTGGGAGCGGCTGACCGGCGAGGAGTTCCGCATAGCCTATCCCGACCACATGATGCTGTCGCCCGACGAGAAGGTTCTGTTCATGTCGGGCGCGAAGTTCCATCCCGGGTTCTGGATAGGCACGCATGTCGCCGACACCACGATCGTGCGCAGCCGCGATCACGGGCGCAGCTGGGACACCGAGCCGAAGGGCTTCGCTGCGGCGCCCCGCGCCAATATCGAGGCGCTGACCATGGCGTGCTGGCCCGGCGGCTACGAGCTCTTCGTCGGTGACACCGAGGGCACCGTGCATATGAGCGAGGATGGCGGCGACAGCTGGACCCGCATCGCCGACGAGGTCGGCTGCGTCACCAAGGGCAACCACGCCGCAGCCCTCCGCGGCGAGATCCGGCCCTTACCCGGTGGAGGGTAGGGCCTTTTGTACGGCTAGACCCCATCGCCGTTCACTTGACGTTCTCCTTTCCGACCGCCATGCTGTGGAAATCGCAACTTGAGACACAGGATATTGATGACATGAACCTTAGGCCATTCCATGATTTGAAGTCTAAAATTTGCAAGTGTGGCAATCCAATTGTCCAGATCGGTGCCACGATTTGCGTCATCTGCGCACTCTCCGCCGAGCCGAAGGTACCGTATTACGTGCCGCCTAGTGTGGCCCTGCTAAGCCCGGAGTTTCCCGCACCGGTCCATGAACCGGCTAATCCCCCGGTGTCCTGGCCGGTGCCGCCTCTTCAGGTAGTCGTTTCGACCACGAGCGTGGGTACGGCGACGGTGGGCTTTACTGTGCCTCCGACCTAACGCTCTAATCCAGCCCGCCCCGCTCTCCGGCCCTACCCGGTGGAGGGTAGGGCCTTTTCCATGGCTAGACCCCATAAAACGAGGACACACAGACTCACGGGGGTCCAGGGCGCTAACCCGTACCGACGCTAAAGCCAGCGACCGCTGGTGGGGCTGGCAGGGGCTCGCCGTCGTCCTGTCAGCTAAAGCGTTATTAATTCGGAAAAACGGGGATTCCAGCTCGATGCTTATGCGACCTTCAAAGCGGCCTGTAAGGCTGGTCTCCCGCCGATCTTCGCCGCCCAGCGCTTGAGGTTCTTCAGCCCGTCGGTCTTGTCGACAAGAGCCTGGCGACCGACGATCACGGGATAGAGTGCGAAGTCGGCGATGGTCACGTCGTCGCCCGCAAGGTACTCCGCCTCGCCGAGGCGTTCGTCGAAGACTTTGCAATTTTCGATAAAACGGGTTTCGAAGAATCCGACAACGGCCGGAACCTTGGTCGGCATCACGGCGGTGGAGAGGAAGATGCTGGTGCTCGCAGGGGCGAGGTCGGTCAAGGCCGCCATCGCCCACTGGAGCGTGAGTGCCCGCGCCGCCGCGGCCTTGGGAATGAACTTTCCGGCCTTATCCGCTAGATAGAAAAGAATCGCACCGGACTGCTTGACCGTGGTCGCGGTCTTGCGCCCCACGCCCGGTGGATCGACGATCACGGGAACGGTGCCCTGCGGGTTGATCTTCAGGAACGCCGCCGGCTTATTCGCACC
>DATDHA010000114.1:0-1988 GCA_036521815.1 Alphaproteobacteria bacterium
GAAGCGAACATGCCGCGCGACACGATCGAGCGGGCGATCAAGCGTGCAGCAGGCGGCGGCGACGACGCCAATTTCGAGGAAGTGCGCTACGAGGGCTACGGGCCAGGTGGTGTCGCCGTCATCGTCGAGGCGCTGACCGACAACCGCAAACGCACGGCATCCGACGTCCGCACGGCATTCTCCAAGCAGGGTGGTGCGCTCGGCGAGACGAACAGCGTGAGCTTTCAGTTCAAGCGGCTGGGCCAGATCGTTTTTCCGGCTGACGCGGCATCGGCGGACGCCGTGTTCGAGGCGGCCCTCGAAGCGGGTGCCGACAACGTCGAGTCAGGCCCGAGCGGGCACGAGGTGACCTGCGCGCCCGAGGACTTCGCGGGCGTGCGCGAAATGCTCGAGGCCAAATTCGGCCAGCCTCAACGGGCCGGATTCATTTGGCGGCCGCAAGTCTCGGTTCCGGTCGACGAGGAGCAGGCGCGGCTTCTCCTCAAGCTCATCGACCTGCTCGAAGACAATGACGACGTGCAGACGGTGTGGGCGAATTTCGAGATCGCCGACGATCTCATGGCGAAATTGACCGCCTGAGAGGCAATATGCCCGGCCGCCGCACGCCGGGCAAAGAGGCATGGACATCGACGGGATGAGATTGTTGGGACTTGACCCGGGGCTGCGCAAGACCGGCTGGGGCGTCATCGATGCCGCGGACGGGCGGCTTCGGCATGTCGCGAACGGCACAATCGGGTCCGATGGGGAGCTCGATACCGCCGAACGTCTCGTCCAGCTCTACGACGGCATCGCGGCGGTTATCGCGCGTTGGAATCCCGTCGAGGCCGCGGTCGAGGAGACCTTCGTCAACAAGAACCCAAGCTCGACCTTGAAACTCGGCCTCGCGCGCGGAGTAGCACTCCTGGCCCCTGCCAAGGCGGGCCTCAAGGTCAGCGAGTACCCGACCAATCTCGTCAAGAAGGCAGTCGTGGGCGCTGGTCACGCCGGGAAGGAGCAGGTCGAGGTCATGGTCCGGCACCTCCTGCCTGCCGCCGAGATCAACGGGGCGGATGCGGCGGACGCGCTTGCGGTTGCAATATGCCATGCGCACCATGCCGCGACCCTCGCTCGCTGGCAAAGTGGTGCGCACGCCGCGCTCGGCCGATCATGATCGCCAAGCTGAACGGCCGCGTCGACGGTACAGGCGAGGGCTTCGCCGTCATTGACGTGAACGGCGTTGGTTATCTCGTGTTCTGCTCGGCGCGCACGCTCGGCGGCCTGCCGCCCAGCGGCGAAGCGACGACACTCCTCATCGAGATGCATGTGAGCCAGGACCACATCCACCTCTACGGATTCGCCGACGCGGCCGAGCGGAGCTGGTTCCGGTTGCTGACGACGGTCCAGGGTGTCGGCGCCAAAGCGGGTCTGGCGATCCTCTCTGTTCTGGCGCCGTCCGAGCTCGTGCGGGCGATTGCCGCACAGGACAAGGCGTTGCTGACCCGCGCCCAAGGTGTCGGCCCGAAACTCGCGAGCCGCATCGCGTCCGAACTCAAGGACAAGGCGGGCGGCATCGCACTCGGCCCCGGCGCTGCAGTCGCGACCGCGGGTGCGCCGGCACTCTCCGCCCTCGACAGCCGTGCCTCGGACGCGGTCTCGGCACTCGTCAATCTCGGCTATCGGCGCGCCGATGCCTTCGGCGCCGTGATCGAGGTGCAGCGCCGACTCGGCGTCGAAACGCCACTTGACGCTCTCATCAAGGCGGGTCTGAGGGAGCTCAGCGCATGAGCGTGCCGACCCCGCAGGACGAACGCATGGTGCAAGCTCGCTTAGGCGAAGAGGACGGCGCCGAATTTTCGCTCCGCCCGCTCGCCCTCGCGGAGTTTGTCGGGCAAGCGCCCGTGCGGGCAAACTTGCGCGTCTTCATCGAGGCCGCGCGCGCGCGTCGCGAGGCGCTCGACCACGTCTTGCTCTCCGGTCCACCCGGTCTTGGCAAGACCACGCTCGCACAG
>DATDHA010000115.1:0-4598 GCA_036521815.1 Alphaproteobacteria bacterium
GGGAGCGGACGAGGCGGCTGTAAAGCGCACCGTCGAGGGCATTTTCCTGGCACGCGACCTCATCAACACGCCGGCGTCGGAGATGGGCCCGGCGGAGCTTGCGGAGGCCGCGCGAAAGCTCGCGCGCAGGTACCGCGCCGAATTCAGTGTTGTCGTCGGCGATCAGCTTCTCAGGCGCAATTACCCGCTTATTCACGCCGTCGGCCGCGCCTCGGCGCGCGCACCTCGCCTCATCGACCTTCGTTGGGGGCCGAAATCGGCGCCGAAGCTGACGCTCGTCGGCAAGGGTGTTTGTTTCGACAGCGGCGGGCTCGATCTCAAGCCCGCGAGCGGCATGCTCATGATGAAAAAGGACATGGGCGGGGCCGCGACCATGCTCGGCCTGGCGGCAATGGTCATGGATGCCGGCCTCAGGGTACGTCTGCGCGTTCTCATCCCCGCGGTCGAGAACAGCGTGTCGGGCAACGCGATGCGCCCGCTCGACGTCGTCAGGAGCCGCAAGGGCCTGACCGTCGAGATCGGCAACACCGATGCGGAAGGCCGGCTCATTCTCGCGGATGCCCTTGCCGAAGCCGATGCCGAGCACCCCGCGATGATCGTCGATTGCGCCACCCTGACTGGTGCTGCGCGTGTGGCCCTCGGCCCCGAGCTACCGGCAGTCTTTGGGAACGACGATGCACTCGTGCGCAGCGTCGTCGCCCACGGCGCCGCAGAGGCGGACCCGCTTTGGCACATGCCGCTCTGGAAACCCTATCGCCGCATGCTCGACAGCAAGGTCGCGGACATCAACAACGTCTCGGAGAGCGGCTTCGCGGGCTCGGTCACGGCCGCCCTCTTCCTCGAGGAGTTCGTGAGCGCTTCGACCCGTTGGATTCACATCGACAGCTATGGCTGGAATGCGAAGAGCCGCCCCGGGCGGCCAGAAGGGGGCGAGGGGCTCGCGATGCGCGCCCTCTTTGCGGCCCTTGCGGAGCGTTTCAAGGGCTAGGCAACGGCGCCGAAACGCGCGCGACGTTAGTGCATGATGAGATCAGGCGGGTAGTTCAGCTTGCGCACCGCAGGTTCGGCGATAGACCCCCCACCTGGCAACGCTCCGGCGTTGCCGACCTCCCCCTCAAAAGAAGGGGGAGGTTGGATTACGCGACGCGAAAAAGCCCTCCGCACTTGAGGGGGAGGGTTGGGAGGGGGGTGCGATTTCGAGGTCCGATAGCGCTTTGGCGCCGCACACCCTCGCTTGTCCCCAACCGTCCGTTCCGCTAAATTGATTCGGTAGCGAAACGGCTCACGGGCAGCATGATGGCCGTCGAGCTCGACATCCGGAAAGCGCTTGAGCTTTGGCGCACGACGTTCGTCGAGGGTGTGCGCATGGCTGGCCCGGACTTGACCGCACGCCAGCTCGCCCTTCTCCTCACCGTCTATCTCGCGCCCCCGCCTCATACGGTCCGCGGCCTTGCCGCCACGCTCCACGTCTCCAAGCCGGCGATCACGCGCGCCCTCGACCGCCTCAGCCAGCTCGGCCTCCTCCGTCGTCAACGCGATGAGACCGACAGGCGGAACGTGTTCGTCGAGCGGACCGCAAAGGGTACGGCTTATCTCAACGATCTCGGCGGGCGGATCGCCGCCGCGGCGCGAGTGCTCTGAGCACGGGCAAGACGCCCATGACGGCGACGGCACTTCAAGCGGATCGAACCCTCAATACCCCACCTTCGGGTCGACGACGTTCAAGAGTGGTGCGCCCGCCTGCGCGCGCCTGATGTTGTCAACGAGAAGTGCGGTGACGGTGCGCGGATCGGTGATGCTTGCGTTGTGCGGGCTCACGCTGACGCGGGGATGGCGCCAGAAGGGATGCGCTGCCGGCAGCGGTTCCTCGCGAAAGACGTCGAGTGCGGCGTAGGAAATCTGACCGGAGGCAAGGGCCGCGAGCAAGTCATCCTCGACGAGATGGCCGCCGCGCGCGACGTTGATGAGGGCTGCACCCTTCGCAAGCCCGGCGAAGAGCCGGGCATTCAAGATGCGCTCTGTCTCGGGGGTGAGTGGGAGGAGGCAGATGAGGATTTCGGTGCGCGCGAGGAAAGGTGCGAGCCCGGCGTGGCCGTGAAAGCTTTCGACCCGGTGGATGTTCTTGGGCGTGCGGCTCCAGCCCGCGACCTTGAAGCCGAGCTGCGACAACTTCGTAGCGGCATCAGAACCGAGCTCGCCCATTCCCATGACGCCGACCGCGCGTTCCTGTGCCGTCGGCGTGTAAATCTCGTCCCAGCGCTGTTCCCGTTGTTGCGCTTCAATCTCGGGCTGACGTCGATGGTAGCGGAGCGCATGGAGTACGACATGTTCCGTCATGCGCTGAGTGAGGAACGGGTCGACGACGCGGCAGATTGGAACGTCCTTTGGCAGCGTGGGATCGGAGAAAAGATGATCCACGCCCGCGCCGAGCGAAAAAATGAAACGAAGGTTGGGCAAAGTTGCCAGCACGCCCGGCTTCATCTTCCAGACGAGCGCGTATTCGATATCGCCGACGTGGCCGATCTCGGGCCATATCCGCACTTCGAGACCGGGCATGTGAGCACCGATTTCTTGCTTCCACCAATGGGCGCGATCGGCGTCCGATTTGAACAAAAGCGCCATGACCCGTCCTCGCCCTCCCAGTCCCTAACGACGAGCCCGCGTCAAACGCTTACCACGCCGGACTCGGTCGCTTCCAGCCGGAAGGCGGCGGCCATGAGTGCCTGGGTATAGGAATGGCGCGGCGCCGTGAGGACCTCTGCGGCAGGCCCCGCTTCGACGACCTTGCCGTGCCGCATCACCATGATCTCGTCAGCCATGGCGCGGATCACGCGCAAGTCGTGGCTGATGAATAGGTAGGCGAGCTTGTACTTGCGCTGAAGCTCGCGCAGGAGATCGACGATCTGCGCCTGAACCGACATGTCGAGTGCGGAGGTCGGCTCGTCGAGCACGATGAAGCGCGGCTTGAGCACGACGGCGCGGGCGATCGCGATGCGCTGGCGCTGGCCGCCGGAAAATTCGTGGGGGTAGCGATGCCGCGTCCCGGGGTCGAGGCCGACCTCCTCGATGGCGGCGACAATCATTGCCTCCCGTTCAGCGCGGCTAGCACCGATACCGTGCACACTGAGCCCTTCGCCCACGATTTCGCCGATCGTGAGCTGCGGACTGAGGCTTTCGAAGGGGTCTTGGAAAACGATCTGCATGTCGCGCCGCAGGGTGCGCAAGTCGCGCGCCGGCAACCGATCGATGCGTCGGCTGGCGAAGTCGATCGCCGGCGAGTGCCGGGCACCGGCACTGTCGCGCAGCGCCTCGCCCGGCTGAAGGCGAAGAAGTGCCAAGCCGAGGGTCGACTTGCCCGAACCGGATTCGCCGACCACGCCGAGCGTGTGACCCTCGCGCAGCGTGAGGCTCACGCCATCGACGGCTTTGACGAAGCGCTTGATCCGGCGCAGCACACCGGCCTTGACCGGGAACCAGACGCGCAAATCCGCGGTCTCGACGAGTGGTGGCGCATTGGGATCGGCCTCGACGGGAGCGCCTTTGGGCTCGGCTTCAAGAAGCCGGCGCGTATAGGGATGCTGCGGCCGCTCGAAGACCTCTTCGACCTCGCCACTTTCGACCAGGTGCCCGGCATTCATGACCGCGACCCGGTCCGCGAAGTTGCGCACGATCGTGAGATCGTGGGTGATCAGCAGGATTGCCATCCCCATGCGCTCCTGGAGCCGCTTGAGTAGCGAGAGGATCTGCGCCTGGATGGTGACGTCGAGGGCGGTCGTGGGCTCGTCCGCGATGAGGATATCGGGCTCGTTCGCGAGCGCCATCGCGATCATCACCCGCTGGCGCTGGCCGCCCGAAAGCTCGTGAGGGAACGCCCCGAGCCGCTCGGCGGCGTCTGGTATGCCGACGAGATCGAGGAGTTCGAGCACGCGCCGCCTCACCTCGCTTTGTGGCAGCTTCTTGTGAAGGATCAGGATCTCGCTGACCTGCCGTTCGACGTTATGGAGCGGATTAAGCGCTGTCATCGGCTCCTGAAAGATCATCGCGATGCGGTCGCCGCGGATGTCGCGCATGACCGTATGGGAGGCACCGATAAGCTCCCGGTCCCGGAAGCGGATGCTGCCCGAAGGGTGGCGCGCGCGCGGATAGGGAAGAAGTTGCAGGATCGACAGTGCTGTCACCGATTTGCCGGAGCCCGATTCGCCGACGATCGCGAGCGTTTCGCCGCGCCCGAGCGAAAACGTGATGTTGCGCACCGCCTCAACAGGGCCCGACGGCATGTCGAAGGTGACGGAAAGATCGTCGACCTGCAAAAGCCCGCCCTTCGAGCGGTCGTGGAGCACGGCCCGGCCCTTGACCTCCTCGACCTCGGGCGGGCGAGGTCCTGCAAAGATCTTTCGCGGGTCGAGCGCGTCGCGCACCGCCTCGCCGATGAAGACGAAGAGTGTCAGCATGCCGGCGAGCACTGCGAAAGAAGTCAAGGCAAGCCACGGCGCATTCAGATTGGCCTTGCCCTGGTTCAGGATCTCGCCCAAGGAGGCGGAGCCCGGCGGCAGCCCCAAGCCGAGAAAATCGAGCGAGGTCAGCGTCGTCACGGAACC
>DATDHA010000116.1:0-2551 GCA_036521815.1 Alphaproteobacteria bacterium
GCACAGGGTTTGCCGTAGAAAATGCGACAAAATCAATAATTGCTGCGGCAAAACGCGGGCCGGAAAACTCTACTGCGTCAGACACGCGCCGCGCTGGTCGGTGCCGGATGCCTGGCCGTGCTCTTGGCGCAGAGTTTGGCAATCTCCTCGCGCAGGCGGGAGACCAGCTCCGCACTCTGCGGCAAGTGCGGCGCCTCGCGTTCCAGGAGGATTTCGAACGCGCGATGCTTGAGGGCCGATACGTCGATGCCGTCTTTCGACGCGTCGATGTCGGCGGAATCGCAGACGATATCGATCAGCCGGTCGACCGCATGAAGCCGGCCCCAGAGATAGTCGTTTTCGCGGTAGGCGCGCGAGAAGAAGGCGCCGAAATGACCGAACGCGATGCCCCTGAGCTCGCCGACGAGACCGGCGTCGCGGAAGGTCGAGGCGTCGTCGGGGCTGATGCGGTCGATCAGGATTTCGTCGAATTCGGCGGCGTCGCGCCAGTTGGTCACTGAAAGCGTCAGCACGTCCCAGAATGGGAAGCCGAGGTAGTTGACGAGCACCTCGCGGCGCGCAGCCGCGCTCCACGCGATCGTGTCCATCCCGGCCAGGAGCGCATCGACGTGTTGGGTTGTCCGGTCGAGATCGATTTCAGCCGCGAGGCGGGCGATGACGGCTTCGATCCGGTCTGCGTTTTCCTGCACGAACCGCGCGGCGAAGAGGTTCATCTGCCGGGCTTCGTGCGCCGACGGCTTCAACGTGAAGAGTGCGGCTGCCGCCTGGCGGGTGGCGACGCTGAAGGAGGCCGGATTTTCCCGCTGACGCAGCACGTCCAGACACCGATAGAATTCGCGTTTGAGCTTATCGACCGTCGACGGCTCGACACCCTGGCAAAACGGCTCGTCCAGCATCTGATAGAGACGGTTCTGGCCCTGGACGAGGAAATTGAGGCGGCGCTTGCGGAAGTCGACGTCGAAGGACTGCAGGAATTTGATCCAGGACGGCATCTCGCCCTCACTACCCGCCTTTTCCTCCTTGAGTGCCTGGCTTTCGCGCTCGACATAGGTAAAGCCCCTGAGTGCAGCCCAGGCGTCGATAATCTCCGCGACGGCCCGGGCGGCCGCCGAGCGTGGCGGGATGGCGCAGAGCGACACGATAATGTTGCTCACGAATATGCGCACGGTCGTGAGCTTCAAGCGCACATATCCCTGGTAGGCGAAACCCGCATCGAGCGCCACGCGGGCATTGACCGCCTCCCGCCAGGCGCGGATTTGTTCGATGTCGAGTGGACCGTCCATTGGCACGGCGGCGACTTCGGCGACGAGTTTCGCGATCTGAGGGCGCGCCGCTTCGACGATTGCCTTGAGCCTGCGAACCCGCTCGTTGAACCCGGCGACGTAGATCAATTCGTCCGATATCGGCTCGTTGCGCGGAATGTCGGAGAGTGAACCCTTGATCGCCGAAAAAAAGCCGGGCGCGTGGTGGCTGTCGGGTGGGGCTTGCTGCGTCGGATCGGGGTCGATATAGACGAGGCGGCGATCCACCTGGCGATAGGCGGGCCTGCCTTTGATCGCCTGGATCGCCTCGCGAAACGGCTTGTTGTTGAGCACGGCGCCATCGACAAAGGACGTCGCTTCGGGTTTGGCGCTCGCCTGGGTATAGGGCTGGAAATTCCGCGCGAGGAAGCGCTCCCGGCTCTCCCAGGCGATCCCGCGCGCCTTGAGCAGGTCTTCGACCTCCCGGATCTGGGCCGGTGGAAAAGCACCTGGAAAGGACGAGGTTGCGCGGGCCGCAAACGCGAGTGCGGGCGCGCTGTCGAGCTCGAAGTCGCTTTCGACTTCGCCGTTCGGCCAGCGCTGATATCGAAAGCTCAAGGTGTGGCGATGCTCCCGCTCGCCGATCAGTGGCGGGTCGTGAATCTGGACGAGTTGCTGATAGCCGTAGAAATCCGTGAGCGTCACGAAAAGGTCGAGCTGCTGATTGGAAGGCAGGAGCGAGGCTGTCGGGTGCTTCGGCTTTCCCATGCTCACGACCGCATCGTACATCAGCGCCGTCATGCGCATGCCATCGAAGGGCGGCTTGAACCAGCGGGAGCGCATGAAGAGCGAGAGCTTGTTGCGCACCTCGCGGTCCTTGATGGCGCCCACCCCGCGCATGTGTGCAGCTCCCCAAACGAAGGGGCGTATGAACCATTTGCTCCACACTTTTGCGCGCGCTTTGGTGGCGAGCAGCTCCGTCACGTCGGCATCCATGAGCCAAAGATCGCGAAGGCTTCCCATCGGAAGGTCGTGGGCCAACGCCCGCGCCAGCATCGTGCCGTTAATGCCGCCGGCAGAGGCGCCCGCAATGATGTCGACGACCACGCGCAAATCGACTTTGCGGCCGATTTCGCGCAGAAGCTCGAAATAGACCGCTTCGGTGTCGTATTCCGGATCGTCGGGATCGGCACTGCCGCGGAAAGTCGCGGACGCGCGCGCCGAGCGATTGACGATTGCGTGGAGTGCGGAGGACGCGCGGACGAGCTTCAGGATTTCCTTGCTGATCCCGTGCATATAGACGGCGAGCG
>DATDHA010000117.1:0-1732 GCA_036521815.1 Alphaproteobacteria bacterium
GGTCAGGATGCCGGTCGATCCGAAATTCCATTTCGAGACTTTCTACGACCGTCTTGGCAGGGCCGGCTACGTCATCTATCCCGGCAAGCTTACGGTGGCCGACAGTTTCCGCATCGGTTGCATCGGGCGGCTAGGTGCGGAACAGATGCATGGCGTTCTCGCCGCGATCGGCGCCACGCTCGATGACATGGGTGTGGCCAATTGTGCGCCTGCATCGGCTGAGATCGCGAAAAAGCGCGCGTAAGCGCGTGCGTCGTAATCTGGCAAATCACAGCTCGCTTCGTTTGGCGGCGGCGTCGTTCGTCCGGCCGTGTCGCGCGCACCGGCCATACGGTTGAGGTGGTGCGCACGCCGGTCCTCGCTTGGCGCTTGAGCTTCGTGGCGGTGATGGGCAATCTATAGGCTACAGCCCCATCGCTCGACGGTCGGCGAGGCGAGCAGTGGTGTAGGGGGAGGGTGCGGTGACTAAATCATTGCCAAGTCATGCGCAAGCCGTGATCGTCGGCGGCGGGGTCGTCGGTTGCTCGATCGCCTACCATCTCGCAAAGCTCGGCTGGAGCGACGTCGTCCTGCTCGAGCGCAAGAAATTGACGAGCGGCACCACCTGGCACGCCGCCGGCCTGATCGGCCAGCTTCGCGCCACGCTCAACATGACGCGCCTTGCTCAGTACACCGCGGGGCTCTATGCCGGCCTCGAGGCGGAGACGGGGATGGCGACGGGCTGGAAGCGGCGCGGCTCGATCTCGCTCGCGACGACGCGGGAGCGGTTCGAGGAGCTCCTGCGCGGCGCCTCGATGGCGAAGACGTTCGGTCTTGAAATCCACGAAGTTGGGCCGGGCGACATCAAGAAGCGCTGGCCGCTCCTCAATGTCGCCGACGTCGTGGGGGGCGTGTTCATCCCGAACGATGGCCAAACCAATCCCGTCGACACGACCATGGCCCTTGCCAAGGGTGCCACCATGCGGGGAGCCAAAATCTTCGAGGAAACCAAGGTCACCTCGATCAAATCGGCGCAGGGCCGTGCGCGCGGCGTCGTCACGGATCGCGGCGCCATCGAGGCTGAGCATGTGGTGATCGCGACGGGTCTATGGTCGCGCTGGCTCGGCAAGAGCTGCGGGGTGAAGATACCGCTTCAGGCGTGCGAGCACTTCTATATCGTGACCGAGGATTTTCCCGACCTTACGCCCGATCTGCCCGTACTGCGCGACCCCGACCACTGCGCCTACTTCAAGGAGGACGCCGGCAAGCTCCTGTGTGGCGCCTTCGAGCCGCACGCGAAGCCCTGGGCCGTCGACGGCGCGCCGGAGGATTTCGAGTTCGGCGAGCTTCAGGAGGATTTCGACCATTTTGCACCCATCCTCGAGGCCGCGATGCGGCGGATTCCGGCACTTGAGCGCGTCGGCATCCGCAAGTTCTTCAACGGCCCCGAAAGCTTCACGCCTGACGTGCGCTATATGCTCGGCGAATCGCCCGAGATGAAGCGGCTTTACGTCGCCGCCGGATTCAATTCGACCGGTATTCAATCGGCCGGCGGTGCCGGGAAGGTGCTCGCCGAATGGATCGTCGGCGGCCACGCGCCGATGGACCTGTGGGATGTCGATATCCGTCGCATGCAGCGCTTCCAGACCAATAAGCGCTACCTCGTCGATCGGGTCTCCGAATCGCTCGGTCTTCTCTATGCGATGCATTGGCCCTATCGCCAGTACGAAAGTGCCCGCGGCGTTCGCACATC
>DATDHA010000118.1:0-3917 GCA_036521815.1 Alphaproteobacteria bacterium
CCCGATCGTGCCCACGTTGCAATGCGGCTTCGTCCGCTCGAATTTGCTCTTCGACATTTCGCCTTCTCCGTCTCGCGAGCTTTTGACGTCTAGCTACCCGACCGTTACGCCATCTTCGCCCGAACTTCGTCGGCGACCGCCTGGGGCACCTGGGCGTAATGGTCGAAATGCATCGTGTAGGTGGCGCGTCCCTGGGTCATGGAGCGCAGGTTGTTCACGTAGCCGAACATGTTCGCAAGCGGCACCATCGCGTTGATGACCGAGGCGTTGCCGCGTGAATCCATGCCCTGAATGTGGCCGCGCCGGCTGTTGAGGTCGCCGATGACGTCGCCCATGAAATTCTCGGGCGTCACCACCTCGACGCGCATGATCGGCTCGAGGAGGACGGGCCGCGCCTTCTCGATGCCTTCGCGATAGCACGCGCGCGCCGCTATTTCGAAGGCGAGAGCGGACGAGTCGACGTCGTGATAGGCGCCGTCGATCAGTGTCGCCTTGAAATCGATCATCGGAAAACCAGCCAGGATGCCCGATTCCCGGGCCGATTTGAGGCCCTTCTCCACACCCGGCACGTATTCCCTCGGCACCGCACCGCCCACGACCTTGTTCTCGAAAACGAACCCGGATCCGGGCGGCAGCGGCTCGAAGCGGATCTTGACGCGTGCGTACTGGCCCGTGCCGCCGGTCTGCTTCTTGTGGGTATAGTCGTACTCGACGGTCTTCGTGATCGTCTCGCGATAGGCCACCTGAGGTGCGCCCACCGAGGCTTCGACCTTGAATTCGCGCCGCATGCGATCGACGATGATCTCGAGGTGGAGTTCGCCCATCCCCTTGATCACGGTCTGTCCGCTTTCCGGATCGCTCGAGACGCGGAAAGAAGGATCCTCGTCCGCGAGACGAGAGAGCGCCACACCCATCTTCTCCTGGTCGGCCTTCGATTTCGGTTCGACCGCCACTTCGATGACGGGCTCGGGAAATTCCATGCGCTCAAGGATGACCGGCTTTTGCGAATCGCAGAGCGTGTCGCCCGTGGTCGTATCCTTGAGGCCGGCGAGGGCGACGATATCGCCCGCGAAAGCTTCCTTGATGTCTTCTCGGTGGTTCGCGTGCATCTGGAGCATGCGGCCGATGCGCTCGCGCTTGTCCTTGGTCGAGTTGAGCACACCGGTGCCGCTCTGGAGTTTGCCCGAATAGACGCGGACGAAGGTCAGCGAGCCCACGAACGGATCGGTCATGATCTTGAAGGCGAGGCCCGCAAACGGCTCGTCGTCGGAGGCGGTGCGGGTCATCGGCTCGTGCTTGTCAACACTCTCGCCCTTGACCGGCGGGATATCGAGCGGAGACGGCAAGAAGTCCACGACGGCATCGAGGAGCGGCTGCACACCCTTGTTCTTGAACGCCGAGCCGCACACGACCGGCACGATGAGGTTCGACGTGGTGCCTTTGCGGATGCAGCGGACGAGGGTATCCACATCGGGCGCCTTCCCGTCGAGATAGGCCTCCATTGCCGCGTCGTCCTGCTCGACGGCAAGCTCGACAAGCTGATCGTGATATTGCTGGGCCTTGGCCTTGAGCTCCGCGGGAATCTCCCCGTACTCGAACTCGGCACCCAGTGTTTCGTCCTTCCAGACGATCGCGCGCATGCGCAGGAGATCGACGACGCCGACGAAATTGCTCTCTTCGCCGATCGGAAGCTGGAGCACGATCGGCTTCGCACCAAGGCGCTCCTTGATCTGCTCGATGCAGCGGTAATAGTCAGCACCGATGCGGTCCATCTTGTTGACGAAGCAAATCCGCGGCACGCCATACTTGTCGGCCTGGCGCCAGACGGTCTCGGACTGGGGCTCGACCCCGCCCACGCTGTCGAACACCGCGCACGCACCGTCAAGCACGCGCAGCGAGCGCTCCACCTCGATGGTGAAGTCAACGTGGCCCGGGGTGTCGATGATATTGATCCGGTGGTCGTGCCAAAAGCAGGTCGTGGCGGCCGACGTGATCGTGATGCCGCGCTCCTGCTCCTGCTCCATCCAGTCCATGGTGGCCGTACCGTCATGGACCTCGCCGATCTTGTAGGACCGGCCCGTGTAAAAAAGAATGCGCTCGGTGGTCGTCGTCTTGCCGGCATCGATGTGAGCCATGATGCCGATATTGCGGTAGCGATCGAGGGTCGTGGTGCGGGGCATGGCTATCGACTCTTTCTTCGAGGCTACCAGCGGTAATGAGAGAAGGCGCGGTTGGCGTCCGCCATGCGGTGCGTGTCCTCGCGCTTCTTCACCGCCGAGCCGCGATTGTTCGCGGCATCGAGCAGCTCGTTCGAGAGCCGCTCGATCATCGTGTATTCGGAGCGCGCGCGCGCAGCACCGATCAGCCAGCGGATCGCGAGCGCCTGGCTGCGGTCGGTGCGGACCTCGACGGGCACCTGGTAGGTGGCGCCGCCGACGCGGCGCGAGCGGACCTCGATCGCCGGGCGGACGTTCTCGAGCGCCTCGCGGAACACCTTGATCGGGTCCTGGCCCGTCTTCTTCTCGATCGTCTCGAGGGCTGAATAGACGACACCTTCCGCGACGGACTTCTTGCCCTGATACATCAAGCTGTTCATGAACTTGCTCAGCACGAGGTCCCCAAACTTGGGGTCCGGCAGCACTTCCCGCTTTTCGGCGCGACGACGACGCGACATCTTTCGCTACTCCGTGATCACTTGGGACGCTTGGCGCCGTATTTCGACCGGCGCTGGCGGCGATCGCTCACGCCCTGCGTGTCGAGCGTGCCGCGGATGATGTGGTAGCGCACACCCGGAAGGTCCTTCACGCGACCGCCGCGGATCATCACGACCGAATGCTCCTGCAGGTTATGGCCCTCGCCCGGGATGTAACTCACGACCTCGTAGCCGTTGGTCAGGCGGACCTTGGCGACCTTGCGGAGTGCGGAGTTCGGCTTCTTCGGCGTCGTCGTGTAGACGCGCGTGCACACCCCGCGCTTTTGAGGGCATTGCTGCAAGGCCGGCACCTTGTTCTTCGCCCGCGTCGGGCGGCGCGGATTGCGCACAAGCTGGTTGATCGTGGGCATATTCCCTGCACCCTTCCACACCATGCCGTTGCTGAACGGCGCGACAAACCAAGCGACAACAAAACGTGAGCGATGGCGCGAGCCTCGCTCCGCACGGGTTCTCTTCGCCAACCCGCGAAAGGCGTAAGTCGAATTTTGTTCGGGCTTGGACACCCGGGAGTTCCGTCTAGGCCGAGCGGCCTACCGCCAACCCCCTCTCAAAGGCGCGCGGATACTAAGTCTCGCCGCCCCTCGCGTCAAGCATCACAATCATCGCTCTGCGGTCTTTTCCTCCCGCCGCCGGAGCCACGTGGAAAATGCGTTCCACGTGCTGCTCTGGGGCAGAAGATGCTCAGGCGACGTTCGACGGCACCTCGCCAGCGAACGGCACACCTTCTTGAACCTTGGCCTGCAGTGCTGCCTGAGCCCGGTCGCGCTCGGCCGCCACCTGACGCAGACGGCTGACGACGGCCCCGGTCCCCGCCGGGATGAGCCGGCCGACGATGACATTCTCCTTGAGCCCGGCGAGGCCATCCATCTTGCCGGAGACGGCCGCTTCGGTGAGGACGCGGGTCGTCTCCTGGAAGGAGGCGGCCGAGATGAAGGAGCGGGTCTGAAGGCTTGCCTTCGTAATGCCCTGAAGGACCGGCTTGCATGTGGCCGGCCGGGTGTTCTCCTGCAATGTCCTGTGGTTCACCTCGTCGAACTCGCTGCGGTCCACCTGCTCGCCGACCAGGAAGGTGGTATCGCCGGGATCCTCGATCTCGACCTTCTGGAGCATCTGACGAACGATCACCTCGATGTGCTTGTCGTTGATCTTGACACCCTGAAGCCGATAGACCTCCTGGATCTCATTGATCAGGTAGGAGGCCAGC
>DATDHA010000119.1:0-4395 GCA_036521815.1 Alphaproteobacteria bacterium
ATCGCGGTGAACCTGCGGTGACCGAGAGACGACAAAACCGCAACGATAGGGTTGCGGTCTCGCGTCGTTCGATGAAATGAGTCTTACAACGACTTGATGCGCGCGGAGAGGCGCGAGAGGCTTCTTGCAATCGTGTTGCGATGAATGATGCCTTTCGTGACAGCCGAGTGCAGCTCCGGCTGCATCTCCCGATAGGCAGCCTGTGCGGCACTCTTGTCGCCGCTTGCAATCGCCGCTTCGGTCTTGCGGACGAAGGTGCGCAGACGGCTCGTGCGCGCGCGATTGATATCTTGTCGCCGCTCGTTTCGCCGAATCCGCTTCTTCGCTGATTTGTGGTGCGCCATTTCTCACCCGATACGACGGTTCCCCAGCCCTTCGGACACTATGCCCGCACGGGCGCTGCCTGGAACCTTTGCTTGTTGAACACTGGTGCTTATTGACCGCCGGCATCCGGATCGACCCGTCCGGTGCCGCGAGGGGCGCGTTATAGCGCCCGGCACCCCTTGCCGTCAAGCGCGGGAAACCCGCTCTAGCCCGGCCCTTGCGCGTCCCCCCGGCCGTCAGCGGTTCTTGAAGTCGGGTGCGCGCTTTTCGATGAAGGCCCGCATGCCCTCCTTCTGGTCCTGCAAGGCGAAGGTCGAATGGAAGAGCCGGCGCTCAAAGCGAATGCCCTCCGCAAGCGTCGTCTCGTAGGCACGGTTGACCGATTCCTTGGCCATGAGCACTGACGGACGAGAAAGTTTTGCGATCGTCTCAGCCGTCTTGATCGCTTCGGGGAGGAGTTCGGCGAGTGGGAGCACGCGGCTTACGAGTCCGGCACGCTCCGCTTCGGCGGCATCCATCATGCGTCCCGTGAGGACCATCTCCATCGCTTTCGATTTGCCGACGAAGCGCGTCAGACGCTGGGTGCCGCCGGCACCGGGGATCGTTCCGAGCTTGATTTCGGGCTGGCCGAACTTTGCGTTGTCGGCGGCAAGAATGAAATCGCACATCATGGCGAGCTCGCATCCGCCACCGAGTGCGAAGCCCGCGACCGCAGCGATGATCGGCTTGCGGCACGTGGTGGCACGCTCCCAACCTTTTGTGATGAAATCGCGGAGATACACATCCATGTAGTCCTGCGGCTGCATCTCCTTGATGTCGGCACCCGCGGCGAACGCCTTGTCGCTGCCGGTGACGACGACAGCACCGATCGCGTCATCCGCCTCGAAGGCGTCGAGTGCCGCACCCATCTCGACGATCAGTGGCGAGCAAAGCGCATTGAGCGCTTGCGGGCGATTGAGCGTGATCAGCCCGACCGATCCGCGGGTCTCGACGATGATATGCTCGTAAGCCATCGATAATCCCCTTCATTTGGCGACGCTGCCGACGCCCGCACGCGCCGCGCACAAATTCCCGTGCGCGCGCCGCGCAAATTAAAGTCAGCTCGGCGAGAGGTAGAATCGCACCGTGAGCCGTCCCTTCTCTTGGTAGAGCTCGAGGCGCAGCACCTCGCCTTCACGCCGGTAGGCCCGCGTTCCAGCGGCACTCCAGCCGAGCTGCGGCAGCGTCTGGGCATAGAACTCGAGTACCGCCTTTCGGGTCGTGTCGCCCTTCGCGTAAGCCTCGACGATGCGGCCCTGGGGCGTGTCGAAAACGACGCCCGCGTCGTCGACGGGTGCCAGCCCGGGCATGAGCGGAATATCCTCCGTACCCGCGACGAAGGCGTCGGCCGCATGAAGCGACGCTGTCACGGGCATGGTCAGGGCGAGTGCCGCCCAGAATGCCGCGGCGAGCGCGCATGTGATTTTCGAGGATCGAAGAAGCGAAAAATGCCGCATCGGAAATCGCCTTCACCTCAGCGTTGGAATCGTGGACAGAAAAAGGTCGAGCGATTGGATTGCACGATTCGCTTGACCTTGCACGGCACGGCTTCAGCGGCACAACGCGGACAGGCTTCGCCCTCGCGGCCGTAAACGGCCCAACTGTGCTGGAAATAGCCGAGCTCGCCCGAGGGCTGCACGTGATCCCGAAGCGACGATCCGCCGGCCGCAATCGCCTCAGTGAGGACTTTGCGGATCGCCCACACCAGGCGCTCGGCCCGCTCGCCGGCACAGCTACGCGCGAGCCGCCTCGGCGAGACGTTGGCCCGGTAGAGGCTTTCGCAGACGTAGATGTTGCCGAGACCGGCGACGATGGTTTGGTCGAGAAGTGCCGCCTTGATCGGCGTTTTTTTGCCCCTGAGCGCCGCAGCAAGGATGTCGGCGTTGAAGCCGTTGCCAAGCGGCTCCGGCCCGATGGCGCTCAGAAGCGGATGGTCCGCGAGTTCGTCTTCACGTGCGAGAAGCATGAGCCCGAAGCGGCGATGATCGTTGAAGCGGATCTCGCTGCCGTCGTCGGTCACGAAGACGACGTGATCATGGGGATCGAGTGGCGCACCGTTCGCGATGACCATCCGCCCTGCCATACCGAGATGCGCCAAAAGCACGAGCCCGCCCTCGAGCCGCATGAGGATGTATTTTGCGCGGCGCTCTATGCGCTCAACCCGGAGGCCCTGAAGACGTTTGGCAAATCCGCGCGGCAGGGGAACGCGCAAATCCGGCCGCCGGGTCTCCACGCGCGCAAGGCGCCGGCCGACCAGCTTGGCAGCCAGCCCTCGGCAAACCGTCTCGACTTCGGGAAGCTCCGGCATAGCCGGCAAGCTAGCCTATAGATAGGCGCTGCGCTATGGTCCGCTGCATGTCGGACAGGAGCGGCCTGGAACCTCGCGCATCGCCCGAGGCCCGCGTGCGGGAGGAAGCGGATTTCGGCTTCCGCCGCGTGCCGGCCGGCGCCAAGAAACATCTCGTGCGCGAGGTCTTCGATACCGTCGCTCAGCGCTACGACCTGATGAACGATCTGATGAGTGCCGGCGTCCATCGCCTTTGGAAGGACGCGATGGTCGACTGGCTCGCCCCGCGTCCCGGGCAAACGATCCTCGATGTGGCCGGCGGTACGGGGGACGTCGCGCTTCGACTAGCGGCGCGCACCAAAGGGCGATGCCGCGTCATGGTTTGCGACGCAAATGAGCAGATGGTGCGCATCGGCCGCGACCGCGCGCTCGACCGGGGCGTCCTCGCCGGCATCGACTGGCTCGTCGGCGACGCGCAGGATCTCCCCGTCGTCGGCAATTGCGCTGACGCTTACACGATCGCTTTCGGCCTTCGGAACGTGACCGATATCGAGGCAGCGCTGCGCGAGGCCAAGCGCGTCTTGAAGCCGGGCGGACGGTTCCTCTGCCTCGAATTCAGCCGCGTGACGGTCCCCCTGCTCGACGATCTTTACCGCCGATTTTCTTTCTCCGTCATTCCCTGGATCGGCGGGAAAGTGACCGGCAACCGGGACGCCTACCGCTATTTGGTCGAGAGCATCCGCCGCTTTCCGCCCCAGCACTTGCTCGCCGAACGAATCGAGCGCGCCGGTCTCGGACAGGTGCGCGTGCGCAATCTCTCGGGCGGGATCGCGGCCATGCATTCCGCCTGGCGGCTTTGAGCCCCACGGCGAATGCTCGAACCCTTCCGCCATGTCGCCCGGCTGCTTGCCATCGCGCGCACGCTCGCGCGGCACGACGCACTTTTCCCCCTCGACGATGCGCGGATCGCGCCGATCGTGACACTTCTTGCGCGCGCATTGGCGAAGAAAGACCGTGGCGGCAGGACCGCACCGCGCGCCGGCCAGCGGCTGGCCGCTGCGTTGGACGAGCTCGGCCCGAGCTTCATCAAGCTCGGCCAGGCGATTTCCGTGCGCTCCGACATTCTGGGCGAGGAAGTTGCCGAGGACTTGTCAGCGCTCCAGGACCGTCTCCCGCCCTTCGGCGCGGCCGAGGCGCGCGCGACGATCGAGCGGGAATTGGGCAAACCGGTCGCGTCCCTTTTTGTACGTTTCGACGACAAGCCCGTTGCCGCCGCCTCCATTGCACAGGTCCATTACGCCGAGACGACCGCGGGCGAGCCCGTTGCGGTCAAGGTCCTGCGGCCCGGCATCGAGGCCGCCTTCGAGCGCGATATAGCGCTACTTGAGTGGCTCGCCGGCCTCGCCGAATGCACGAGGCCCTCCTTGCGCCGCCTGAAGCCTCGCCAGGTCGTCGCGACATTTCGCGAGACCGTGCGCATCGAGATGGATTTGCGGATGGAGGCCGCGGCCACATCCGAATTCGCCGAGTCCCTCGCCGACGACCCGAACGTGCATATTCCGAAGGTCGATTGGCTCCGCACCTCGCGCCGCGTGATGACCCTCGAACGCATCGAGGGAATCCCGGTCGACGAACGCGAAAATCTGATCGCCGCCGGCCACGATCCGGACGAGATCGTGGCGCGGGCGGCGGAGACGTTCTTCGTCCAGGTTTTCCGCAACTGCTTTTTTCATGCAGACATGCAT
>DATDHA010000120.1:0-3843 GCA_036521815.1 Alphaproteobacteria bacterium
GTGCCGGACGTGCTGCGGGGGTCGGTGATCTACAACCTCGACATGGGTTCGCTCCTCGCGGGCACGCGCTATCGCGGCGATTTCGAGGAGCGGCTCAAGGCCGTCATCAACGAGCTCGAGCACCAGAAGAACGCGATCCTCTTCATCGACGAAATCCACACCGTGATCGGCGCGGGTGCGACGAGCGGGGGCTCGATGGACGCTTCGAATCTCTTGAAGCCGTCACTTGCGGGCGGCACCATACGTTGCATCGGCTCGACCACCTACAAGGAATACCGGACCCACTTCGAAAAGGACCGCGCCCTGGTCCGGCGCTTCCAGAAGATCGACGTAACCGAGCCGACGCTCGAGGATTCCGTCAAGATCCTCCAGGGCCTGAAACCTTACTATGAGCGGCACCACCGCGTGCGCTACACCGTCGACGCGATCCGTGCCGCGGTCGAATTGTCCTCGCGCTACATCAACGACCGCAAGCTGCCGGACAAGGCGATCGACGTCATCGATGAGGTCGGTGCGGCACAGATGCTCGTGCCCGAGACCCGGCGCAAGAAGACCGTGACGGTCAAGGACGTCGAAGCCATCGTCGCCAAGATCGCGCGCATCCCGCCGCGAAACGTCAGCCACGACGACAAGAGCCTGCTCAAGAACCTGGAGATCGACCTGAAGCGAATGGTGTTCGGTCAGGACCAGGCGATCGGAGCGCTCGCTTCGGCGATCAAGCTTGCGCGCGCTGGATTGCGCGAGCCCGAGAAGCCGATCGGCTGCTATCTCTTTTCAGGCCCGACCGGCGTCGGGAAGACCGAAGTTGCGCGCCAGCTCGCCCACTCGCTCTCGGTCGAGCTCATCCGCTTCGACATGTCGGAATACATGGAGCGCCACAGCGTGTCGCGTCTGATCGGCGCACCGCCGGGCTATGTGGGATTCGACCAGGGCGGGCTTCTCACCGACGGGGTCGACCAGCATCCCTACGCGGTCCTGCTGCTCGATGAGATCGAAAAGGCCCATCCCGACCTCTTCAATATCCTTCTCCAGGTGATGGATCACGGCAAGCTCACCGATCACAACGGGAAGTCGATCGACTTCCGAAACGTGATCCTGATCATGACGACAAACGCTGGCGCCTCGGACATGGCGAAGCCGCCGATCGGTTTCGAGCGTGCGACACGCCACGGCGACGATCGCGAGGCGATCAATCGCCTCTTCACACCCGAGTTCCGCAATCGCCTCGACGCAATCATCGGCTTCGCGCACCTGACACCGGAGATCGTCGAGCGTGTGGTCGACAAATTCATCCTCCAGCTCGAGGAGCAGCTTGCCGACCGCAACGTCGCAATCGAACTCACGTCCGAAGCGCGCCGCTGGCTCGCGAAAAAGGGCTACGATCCGGCGTTCGGCGCCCGCCCGCTTGGGCGTGTCATCCAGGAGAACGTCAAAAGAGGCATCGCCGACGAGCTCTTGTTCGGCAAGCTCGCACAAGGCGGAATCGTCAAGGTACGGCTCGAGGGCGAGGCACTGGCGTTCGAATACGCGCCGGAGATCCGCACCCGCAAGAAGCCGACCGCAGCGGCTGGCGGGAGCACGCCCGCACTCGTGGAATAAAGTTCGGCGCCCGGCAGGCGCCTCCTCAGCGCAGGCAGGTGCCGCATGGTCCAGCGTTTTCTCGAGGGCGTGCGCGTCCTCGACTTGAGCCAATACGTCCCGGGCCCTTACGCATCACTCATCCTCGCCGATCTTGGTGGCGAAGTCGTCAAGATCGAGCCGCCTGGCGGCGAGCCGATGCGACGTCTCGCGGGCCCCTGCGATTCGGATGGAATTTCACCCCTCTACAAGGTCGTGAACGGCGGCAAGACCGTCATCGAACTCGACCTGAAGAGCATGCCCGGCCGGGTGCAGTTCGAAGCCCTCATCCGGGCCGCCGACGCGATGATCGAGAGCTATCGCCCCGGCGTGCTCGACCGGCTCGGATTCGAGCGTGAGCGCCTTCAGTCGCTCAACCCGCGGCTCGTCCACACCGCCTTGTCGGGGTGGGGCCAGACGGGACCCTACGGTCTCAAGGCGGGGCACGACATCAACTATATGTCGCTCGGCGGCGGACTGATCGCGTCCGGCAGTTCAGAAGCGCCAACGATCGCGTGGCCGCCGGTTGCGGATTATGCGAGCGGGATTCAGGCCGCGGCATCGACCCTTGCAGCACTCGTTTCGCGGGCGCGCACAGGGAAGGGCGCCTTCATCGATCTGAGCCTGGCCGAGACCGTGCTCGCCTGGCAGAGCAGCGGCCTCACCTCCTCGTTCCGCCAGGGGAGCGCGCCCGAACGCGCGGGAAACCTGCTCAACGGCGGGGCCGCTTGCTATAACATCTACCGCACCGAGGACAAGCACTTCGTCTCGATCGGCAATATCGAGGAGAAGTTTTGGGCGAATTTCTGCGCGGCGGTCGGCCGGCAGGACTGGATCCCTCGGCAATGGGAGGACTTCCCCCAGAAAAATCTGATCGCGGACGTGCAAAATCTCTTCGCGTCCAGCCCACTTTCCCATTGGGAAGCGCTCTTCGCCGAAGTCGACCACTGCTTCGAGCCGATCCGCGAGTTCACCGGGCTGCCGGATCATCCGCAGATTGCGGCGCGCGGGTTGCTGCAGCGAACGCAAGCGCCGGACGCTCGCGTCGAGGTGCGCTATCCCGCATGGATCGATGGATCGCCACCACCGCCGAGGAAGGACGTGAGTTTCGGCACTGCCGATGAAGTCATCGCCGCCTGGACGCGCGCGGCGTGATCGCCGTTTCCAGGATACCCGCGCAAGCGGCACTGGCCCGATCGTGAAATGGCGGCCTCCCTCCCGTTCGGCACGCACCGACTGGCGCTCACGCGCGTTCCGGGGTCATCCTGAAGGGCGAAAGTTCCGCGAGTGCTTCGCGCTCCTCGGCGACCGCGCGGCGTTCGCGTGCGAGGAAGTTGGCGACGGCCTTGGCGAACGCCTTGTCGCGGATCCAGTGGGCGCTATAGGTCGGCCGCGGCAGATAGCCGCGCTGGATCTTGTGGGTGCCCTGTGCGCCGGCCTCGACCCGGGCTAAGCCGTGGTCAATCGCGAACTCGATGGCGCGGTAGTAGCAGCACTCGAAATGGAGAAAGGGGAAGTCGCCTTCGCATCCCCAATTTCGTCCGTAGATCGTGTCCGTGCCGAGGAGATTGAGTGCGCCTGCCACGAGGCGTCGGTTTCTTTCCGCAACGATCAGCACGACCTTGTCCGCCATCGTTTCGCCGAGGAGATGGAAGAATTCGCGCGTGAGATATGGATAGCCCCACTTTCGGTCGCTCGTGTTGCGGTAGAAGCGGAAGAACGCGTCCCAATGCCGGGATTGGATGTCGTTGCCGGTAAGTGCCTGAATTTCGATGCCGTCCGCCATTGCCGCCTCGCGCTCCTTGCGGATGGTCTTGCGCTTGCGCGAACTGAGTGCGGCCAAGAAATCGTCGAAATCTCGGAAGCCCGCATTCTCCCAATGAAATTGCTCGCCTTCGCGGAGGAGAAAGCCGGCACCGCCCAGGGCGCGCCATTCGGCCTCGCTCGGGAACGTGATATGGAGCGAGGAGACGTTGAGGCGTTGCGCCACAGCAACCGATCCCGCAATGAGCGTGTCCCGTGTCCTCGCCGGGGCGTCGGGATGGATGAGGAGGCGCGGTCCCGCAACGGGGGTGAACGGTATCGCGATCTGGAGCTTCGGATAATATCGCCCGCCCGCGCGCTCGTATGCGTCGGCCCAACCGTGGTCGAAGACGTATTCGCCGTAGGAATGGCTCTTGAGATACATCGGTGCCGCGGCGAGGAGGCGGCCCGTGCCGTCTTCGA
>DATDHA010000121.1:0-4848 GCA_036521815.1 Alphaproteobacteria bacterium
CAGGCTCGTTCGGCTCGGCCCCCTTGTCGACGATGTGCTTTCGCGCCACGCCTACCCCGAGGCGGTCGCAACACTGCTCGGGCAGACCCTGGCGCTGACCGCGTCGCTCGCGGGCACCTTCAAATATGACGGCGTCTTCACGCTTCAGACCAAAGGCGACGGGCCGATCACGATGCTCGTCGCCGACGTGACGAGCAAAGGCGACGTGCGCGGCTATGCGCGGTATGACGAGGCCAAGCTGGCCCTTGTGGAAAGCCAGCGTGCGGAGGGTCACGGCGCGCAAGGTGTCGTTCCGCGCCTGCTCGGTGCCGGCTATCTTGCGTTCACGGTCGACCAGGGTGCGAACACCGAGCGATATCAGGGCATCGTCGAGCTGCAAGGGGCCGAGCTCGTGGACTGCGTGCACCACTATTTCCGCCAATCGGAGCAACTCGACGCCGTCTTCAAGCTCGCGGTCGGCCTGATCGAGACGGAGGACGGCCAGAGGGGATGGCGTGCGGCCGGCCTGATGCTGCAACGCGTGGCGCTCGCAGGGGGCGAGAGCGGGGCAAGCCTTGTCCCATCCTCCGAAGACGTTGAGGAGGACGGATGGCGCCGTGCGCTTGTCATGATGGGCAGCGCCACGAACGCCGAGCTTCTCGATCCCTCGCTCGGCCCGCACGACCTGCTCTATCGGCTTTTCCACGAGGACGGCGTGCGTGTCTTCCGCCAGCGCCCGCTGCGCGCGGGTTGCCGCTGCTCACAGGATCGCGTCGACATGGTGCTGCGAGCACTCTCACCGGAAGAGCTCAAGGACATGACGGTCGACGGGCGCGTCATCGTGGTCTGTCAGTTTTGCATGCGTGAGTACTCATATGACGAAGCCGCCATTGCGGCACTCCGGGCTTCCTGACTTTCAACCCTCGCCTTTGCACGCTGCCTCGATTCTGTCACAGTCTCGCGCCATGTTCGGGGCTTGACGTTTCCGACGCTACTCGAAATATAAATCCCCAAACCAGTAGAGGCCGGACCAATGCCCCAACTGAAACGCGCGCATCTCGTTCCCGCAATCCTCCTCGCACTCGCGCTCGCAGGCTGCAACGACACCCCGCTGCCGCGCGAAAAATTTCCGGAGCTGGGCTGGACCAATTACCCGCCGATCAAGCTCAATGTGGCGCGGATCGAGGTGGTGAAGGAATACGTGCCGAGCGATCAGCCGCCGCACGTGGACACGCTCCCACCGCGCACGCTCATCGATTCGGCGGACCGTTGGGCGCGCGACCGGCTGCAAGCCGTCGGCACGACGGGCTATGCGCGGTTTGTGATCACGGATGCGAGCATGGTGGAGGTGCCGCTCGAGGTGCAGACGGGTTTGGCATATGCCTTCACGAACCAGCAATCGAAGCGCTACGACGCGCACGTCTCGGTCCGGCTCGAGATTCACAACGAGCGCGGCTTCACCGACGGTCAGGTCGTCGCCGAGGAGTCGGCCTCGCGGACGGTTTCGCAAAAGGCCGACGAGCGGAAAGTGAACGAGGCATGGTATCTCATCGTGCAAGGTGCGATGCTCGATCTCAATGCCGAGCTCGATCGCAACATCCACCAGACCCTGACACGCTTCCTTCAGCTTTAGAGCATGATGAGATTAGGTTGGCGCATTTCTTCTCTTACCCCTCGCCGCCCCTGGGGGCGGAGAGGTAGGGTGAGGTGGGGGATTCCGGATCTACGCCGAGTAAGCGGCGATACCACCTCTCCCGACCTCTCCCCCACTTCGTGGCGGAGAGGGGCTCAACTCGCCTGTTGCAAGAAGCGTGACTCCCGTTGCTCAAGGGGGACAACTTCGATCTTAATGTGATCACGCTTAAATATTGGGCCTCGCCAACACGAGCAATGTGAAAGTCGACGTCAGAAAGGTCGATTTTGTGATCCCGGGCGTCACGGGCGTTCATGCGGCGCAATGCCTGATCAAACGCGGCAGGAACCTCTCACAGGCGGCGATCTGGTCGATCGCGATGAATTCGTCGGCCTGGTGGGCCTGGGTGATGCTGCCCGGTCCGCACAAGACCGCCGGGATGCCGGCCTCCTGGAAAAGGCCGGCTTCCGAGCCGAAAGCGACGACGGACGTCGCGTTTTCGCCGGAAAGCGCGAGCGCGAGCGCCTCGGCGGGTGAGTGCCGCTCGGGCGTCAAGGGCGGACAGGAGACGCCTGTCTCCGTGAATACGCCACCGTCGGCTGCCTTGGCGCGGAGCGTCGGGGTCACGAACCGGGCGGCGTGTTCCTCGAAGCGGCGGAGGATTTCGGCCCCGTCGTCGGTGCCCGGAAGTGGGCGGCATTCCCACAGCAGCGTGCATTCCTTGGGGATGATATTGAAGGCGGTCCCGCCTTCGATCCTGCCGATGCCGATCGTCGTGTAGGGCGGGTCGAAATCGCCGTCCGAGGTACCACGGCGGGGTGCGCGGGCAGCCAGCTCCTCGGAAAGTGCGGCAAGGAAGCGCACCATCTCGGCAGCCGCAAGGATCGCCGACGCGCCGCGATGGGGCGCGCTCGAATGGCCCTCGCGCCCGACGGCCCGCGTGTGGAACACGTACGTCCCCTTGTGCGCGTTCGCGACTTTCATCCCGGTCGGCTCTCCCACGAGGACGAGCCGAGGTAGCGGCCCGGATTTCCGGATATGGTCGATCATGTGCCCGACGCCGAAGCAGCCGACCTCCTCGTCATAGGAGAGTGCGAAATGGATCGGCGTTTTGAGCCTTGCGGCGATCATCTCGGGCACCAGCGCCAAGGCTACCGCGATGAAGCTCTTCATGTCGGCAGTACCGCGACCGAAGAGCTCGCCATCGCGCTCGACCACGGCGAAGGGATCGCTCGACCAATTCTGGCCGAGTACCGGAACCACATCCGTGTGGCCGGACAACACGACGCCGCCGGCACCCTCGGGACCGACCGTCGCGTAGAGGTTGGCCTTGGTGCGGTCCTCGTTGTGCGTGAGCTGTGCGGCAATGCCATAGCCGGCCAAGTAGTCGGCCACCTCGGCAATGAGGGCGAGATTTGATTTGGCGGATGTGGTGTCGAACGCGACGAGGCGTTCGATCATGTCTCGAGAGGATGGAGCCCGGCCTGTCATCGGGGGGCCGGAGTGCCGGGCGCGGAAGATATGCGGTCGCCGTCGCGGCGGCGATGCACGCGATCTTCGTCCGCGCGTCCCGCGTCGTCATTGCGCATGCGGCCCGGCTTTCGTCAGCTATCCGTCTGTGCGATCGTGCGGGGATTGCCGATCATGGCAAGGAATTCGCGCCGCGTGGTCGGATCGGTGCGGAATTGGCCGAGCATCCGGCTCGTCACCATGGTCACACCCGGCTTATGGATGCCACGCGTCGTCATGCATTGATGGGACGCTTCGACTGCGACCGCGACACCCTGGGGCTCGAGTACTTCGTTGATCGTGTTGGCGATCTGTGCCGTGAGCTTTTCCTGGATTTGCAGGCGCCGTGCATAGACTTCGACGATGCGCGCAAGCTTGCTGATGCCGACGACCCGGCGGTTCGGCAGATAGGCGACGTGCACCTTGCCGATAATGGGTGCGAGATGGTGCTCGCAGTGGGATTCGAAGCGGATGTCCCGGAGGACGACCATCTCGTCGTAGCCGTCGGTCTCTTCGAAGGTCGATTTGAGGAATACGTAGGGGTCCTCGGCGTAGCCGGAGAACCATTCCTTGTACGCGCGCGCCACACGCGCCGGCGTTTCACTGAGACCTTCCCGGTCGGGATTGTCGCCGGCCCAGCGCAAAAGCGTGCGCACAGCGCGCTCGGCCTCCTCTTGGGTGACCTCGGCCACGTCGGGCACTGCAGCGGGAAACGTCACGGGTTTCATGGCCACAATCGGCCTCCTTCTCGAGAGCTCGTTCGCTTGATGTTTCGCATTCTCGCTGGCGTGATTGCGGGTGTTCCGCGCGCCGACTTCAGGAAACTGGTTCGCCTCTCCTCCAAGTCAAGTGCGCTTCACGTCGTGCGCACCGCGCAATCCGCCGCCCAGCCGCCATCCAAGCGCGAGTACATAGCCCGAGTCGGGCCGCAGGAAAAGACCCCTTCAGTTCACGCGGGCATTCTCGTAAGGGCTATCGAGCGAGAAGGGCGGGATCGCGATATCGAAACGCTCGCCTCCGCGGCTCTCCATCTCGTAGGAGCCCCGCATGATACCGGAGGGCGTCGTCAGGGGTGTGCCGCTCGTGTACTCGTAATGAGCGCCCGGCTCCAGCACGGGCTGCTCGCCCACCACACCGGCGCCGCGCACTTCCTGGGTGCGGCCATTGCCGTCGGTGATGTGCCAATAGCGATTGCGCAACTGCACGGTCTCCCGGCCCAGATTCTCGATCCGCACGTGATAGGCCCACACATATTGGCGATCGCGCGGATTCGACTGATCCTCGAGGAAAGTGGGTGCGACGGACACCTTGATCGAGCGCGTCGTCTCTTGATACATGGCGCGATTCCTCCGATTCGTTCGTGCGGCTCGTTCCCGCGGACGATGACCGTTTGCGGCCGGCCGGGTATTCGACACGCACGGCCCTTCCCTGGATTTTAGAATGCCTTGCGGCTTTGTCCAGACTGCCGGTCGTGAGCCTCGTGCAGCCAAAGAACGCTTGTTGGAGCGATCGGCCGCCCGCGCTGCGCGCGCTCGGCCGGCGGCAAGATGTCGCAACTCGGCCAAAGGCCCGAGGCGAGACAATCGATATACCCCTCGGGCAGGCGACATTCGCGCATGCGCCGTGCCGCCCGCGCGTGGTCGTAGCGAAGCGCTTCGATATTCACGCGGATACCGCCTGATTCGACCGTGAGCATCGAAAACCAGACGTGCCGCGTCCCGTCATTC